>NZ_JBSFBQ010000053.1:0-47916 GCF_053593015.1 Streptomyces sp. NPDC002403
CGACGTGGAGGTCCTCCTGGACGACGGCTGCCTCGGGCTCCGCCGCGACCATCCCGGCCAGGCGGTGACCCCACCCAGGAAGGGAAACAGGATCAGCCCGCCCGAGGTCCTCGAAGCCCGCCTACGAGCCCGACACCGGCACTCCTCGAAGCGCATCACCGTCGAACACGCCCTCGCCGATCACAAACGCTGGAAGCAACTGGTCCGCTGGACCCACCGCCGGGAGACCCTGCCCGTCACCTACCGGGCCATCGCCGGCCTCGTCTCCGACCGCAACACCACCAGCTGACACAAACTCCCAGCTCAGGCCCCCACGTCTCCAATGCAATCACGCACCAGCTCGTAAAAGCAACGGCATTGTCAGCAACCACAACAAGGGGGGGAAGCCATGCCGGACCCGAAGGCCGGAGGCCCCATTGCGGAGCAACGAATTAGGTAACGGGGGGCCAGGCGGGTGATGTGGTGGGTGCCGTAGCCGCGTTCGAGGGGAACCGGCTGATTTCTGAGCAAGATCAGCAGGCAGTCCGTAGATAGCTCGGCCGGATCACGCACGAGAGACCGTGCCAAACAGTCCGCGTGCTCAAGAACTTGGTGGGCACCGACTTTTGCACGAACTCGCCGGTGTGACGGCTGCAGTCGAACTGCTTCAGCCTGCGACACGGCGGAGTAGCCCCGTGGCTCGCTGCTGGTTACACGGTCCTACTGGCACCCCGCTTTGGGGAGTTTCGAGCCGGAGTTGTTGAGGAGCTCATTGATCAGTTGCTCGGTCTCCAGTTCCAGGTCGCAGTCCAGTGCCCGGTTGACCTGCTGGACACGGGAAACCGCCATATGCACCCCCGACCGGTTCCCGGCCGCTGATTCGATCCGCATCCAGTCGCGGTACAGCAGTTCGGCGGTCTCGTCGACTTCGAGGCCGGTCACTATGGCCTGCCGGGCGGCGCCGAGGTCGTGGTGGGGGCCTGTGGCGGTGCGGTAGGTCGCCACGGTGTGCGCGACGTCGATGATCCGCGTGATCATCTCCTGCTGGTAGGGCTCGGCCCATGGCATCGGCCGGGTGCCGAAGGGGCGGCCGCGGACGAGTGACAGGGCCTTTTCCAGGTCGGGCAGGCCGGCCGCCGCCTGGGGGAGGGCGCGTTCGGCGAGATGGAGGAACCGGGTCCAGTCGCAGCGAACTGCGGGGGCGAGGAGGTAGGGGTCGTCGCCGCGGCGTCGGCGGGGTACGTAGGCGTTGCCGGCGGCGTCGTTGCCCAGGGCGTGGCGCAGTCCCTGGAGCCGGGCGTTGAGGGTGGCTGCGGACCAGGGGGTGAGCGGGTCCATGTCGGCGCACAGCACGTCGGCGGTCCGGCCGGGGCGGAAGAACATGAGCGCGGCGAGCTGGGCGGTGCGCGGGCCGTGGCCGGTGGTGCCGACCCGGTCCACTTCCACCGGGCCCAGTACCCGGATCTCGGGTGCGGTCAGGTCATGTGTGTCCGATTCCCGGTCGCTGGCCGTCGTGTGCACGGCTTCCTGGGGCGCGGGGTGCGGTGCCTGCGCGGCTTCGGGGGCTGCCGGATCGGTCTCCGGTGTCTTGGCGGGGGGCGGGTTCTGCGGCTCGTTGCCTGTCTGGCCACGGTCTGGGGCGGGGGACAGGAGGCGTAGCGCGGACGGACCGGCGGAGGCGGCCAGTAGCGCCGGGAACACCTCGCCGCCGCCGTCGTTGGTGGTGGAGGGGACTGGTGCGGGTGCGGCGTCTTCCTCGCCGGCTTCTGGAAGTGCGGGGTCTGCGGGCGGCTGCTCGCAGGTTTCGTCCGGGACTTCCTGCCAGGGGCCTTCGGCTTCCTCGGCGGGCTGGCCGGACAGCGTGAGTGCTGCGGTGATCTGCTGGTAGGCGGCGTGTTCCAGGCGCTGCACCGTGATCTCGGTCCCGAGGTGGTCGAAGTGCTGGGGTGTGCTGAGGGAGGCGTTGAGGATTTCGGCTTCGGGGAAGTGGGCCGCTGCGGTGCTCGCCGGCGCGATCAGGGTGACGGGGAGTCGGCCTGCTTTGTCGATGGCTTCGGCGAACTGCCAGGCTGTGTCCGCGTCCATGACGGTCGCGCACAGCAGCAGGTAGGGCTGGTGCGCGGTCTTGGGCATCTGGTGTGCTTCCAGCAGCCGTTCGGCCAGATCCCGCAGAGCGTGCGCGGGCTGTCGCATATGCGCGATCCGGGAGGTCGGCAGGAGCTGCGGGAGGTCTTCTCCGAAGCCGATGGTGACTACTTCGATGTCGGGGGCCCACGGGCTCATCCCGAGTTCCAGGGCCAGCGACGTGCAGACCTCGATGATGTGGACCGGGTTGCCGTCCAGCAGCACGGCGGGCAGCTGGGCCAGGTTGGCGAGGACGAGGTCGCCGGACTCGGTGCTGCCCACGGTGACCAGACCGGGGTACGGCGCCGGTACGTCGCGTGCCTCGTCCTCGTCCAGGAGCTCGGCCTTGTCGGGAAGTCGCCACCATCCGGCCTGCCCTGCGGTGAACGGTGCCTGCGGTTCCCGGGCGAGGTCCTCCGGCAGAATCTCCAGCGAGCGGGCACCGATCCGGGCGGCCCGCAGCAGGGGCGTCTCCTCGCCGTTCTGGCCGGCGGCGTGGGCCAGGGTGCGCAGGGAACGGTCCAGGCGGGTGGCGCCGCCGGGCTCGGCGGCTGCCGCGAGTTGCGCCTCCGAGGGAGAGGTCTCGGAAGCGATGACGATCTTCTCGCCGGGCTTGCGGCGGCGGCGCTGCAGTACGCGCCGTACCGCGAGTGCTCCGGTGATCGCGGCGGCCAGGAGTGCGCCGGCTCCTGCTGCGGTGTGCAGCTGGAGCGGGCGGTCGGCCGTGGTGGGGGAGGCGGCAGGGGATGCGGCGGGTTTGGAGGGTGTGGCCGACCCGGAGGGGCTGGGGCGGGTTGCCGCAGGGGGTACGGCGCTGGTCTCGCTGTGGCTGGCCTGCGGGGAGGGGCCCGTGGTCGCGTTGCCTGGGCGGGCGGGGGTGGTGCTGGACGGGGAGGCCTCGGGCGCGGGGTGGTCGGTGGTCTTGTCCGGCTTCGGGGCCGGGGCGTCGTCCTTGTCCGGCTCGCCCTGCGGGTCCTCGGTGGCCGGGGGTGTGTGGGACCGGCTGTCCGGGTTCTCGTCGGCTTGGTTGTCCGGGGTCCGGTCGTGCCGGCCGGACGGGGCGGCGGGCACGGCGACTTGCTGTCCGGCGTAGATCATGTCCGGGTCGGTGAGCTGGGGAAGGCCGTCGGGCTGGGGCTTGCCCTGGCTGGCGGCAAAGAGCTTGGGCCACTGGTTGCCGTCACCGAGCTCCTTCTCGGCGATCTTCGTCAGGTTGTCGCCCGTGACGACGGTGACCACCCTCTCGCCGCCCCCGGCCCGTGCCGGTTCCCGCTCACCGAGCTGCGTGCTCGTTCCTTCTGACCGGGTTCCCTCCGGGGCAGCGGTTTTGAACTGCTGCGGCATCCGCAGCGTCCAGCCGGGCTGCAGAAAACTGTTCGACCTGAAGACCTGCCCGTCGGGCATGGTCTGGCCGTCGTTCAGCGCGGCGATCTCCCGCCACTGCTCACCGTCACCCAGGTCCTTCTCGGCGATGCTCCACAGACTCTCACCCGCCCGTACCTCCCGCAGCGCGTCCGCCGTTGCCTTTGCGGAGTCCGTTCCTGCGCGGGATGTCAGTGACTGATCCAGTCCGGCGCCGTGCTGCTGGGCCTGCCCGGGGACGTGGACGGCGCTGGCTGTGGGGGCAGCCGTGGCCGGGGAAGCCAGAGCTGAACTGGTGGGCAGCAGCACCAGGATGCCGCCGATCAGGGCGGCCGCGGCGCGCTGCGAGGAGCCCAGGCCGCGGGGCGCGTGCCATGTCCGGTCGTGCAGCTGCGCGATCAGCTCCCGCACGGCGCAGAACGTGAACTGGGCCCACCCGATCCAGCCCCCCGCGACGAGCAGCAGCAACAGTGCCGTTCCGGTGTCCTGCCGGTCCAGCAGGTGCGCCAGATCGTCGTGGCCGGCTGCCCAGATGACCGGTGTGACCCAGGCCAGCAGCAGTGGCAGGCCGCCGACCGCGCCCGCCAGGACCAGCAGACTGCCCAGCGCTTTGAGTACCCGGGCTGCGAGGGAGCCGTCGGGGGAGTGGGTGGTGCGCATCAGTTTCCTTCGGGAGCGGTGACGCCGTTCAGGAGGGTTGCCTTGCCGTGGCCGGTGACCGAGAGACTGCCGATCCCGGCCACGGACAGGAACCTGGTGTCGTACGAGCCGTTGACGGTGACGGTGAGGGTCTTGCCGTTTCCGGAGACGCTGACCGATCCGCTGGCGCCAGCGGAGTGCAGGTAGGCCTGCGCGGCCGCGGCCGCGGCCTGGGGGTCGACGACGATGGCCTGGCCGGTGACGGCCTGGGCCGGGTCGATGGCCTGTCCGCCGGCGCGGGCGGCTTCCCCGGCGAGGTAGTCGGCGCGCTCGACGGTGCGCATCTTGCCGCCGCCGTCGACGGCGATGCCGATGATGCCGATCAGGGCGATTGCGCAGATGGCGACGAATACGGCGATGCCACCGCGGTCGTCCATCTGGTCACGGCGCCGGCGCATCCAGCAGTTGATCATCAGTCACCCCGCTGTCTGTACTGGTCGACCACGGACGTGGCGGTCGATGTGAGGGTCCGGGCACCCGGAACGCCGGGCAGCAGCAGGTCGGACAGATTGACCGTGCAGGTCACGGTCGCGGTGACCGTCCCGATCTGCCCCACTGGCACGCTGAGGCCGCCTGTGCTGATGCGGACGCCCGTGGAGGCGCACTTGATGCCCTGGTCGTCCAGTGACTCGGCTGCCGCCGCTTGCGCGGCGCTCTGGGCGAAGGCTGCGGTGCGGTGGATGGACGCCTCCCGTGCCGCGTCCTCGGCTGCGGAGTCGATCTTCGCTCCGGAGGTGACGATGCGGCCGCCCGCGAGAGCCAGACACAGGAACATGATCAGCGGCGGGAGAACGATGGCAGCCTCGACCGCGGCGCTTCCGTCGTCGCGCCGGACGCTGCGGGACCACCAGGCCCTGATTCGCACGGGGTTCACTCTCCTGGAACGGTGAATCTCTCCACGGGGCCGGACGCCACCTGTGTTATCCGCAGCCCGGAGACGCCCGGGATCATCGACTGGGCGGTGCCGGACACCTGAACACGCACCCGCTGGCCGTCGCCGCTCGCGGAAACGCTGTAGTCGAGCAGGCTGTCGCCCGCCGTGCGTAGCAGCACGTCCTTGGCCTGGGCCGAGCCGTCGGCCGGACTCGCCTGGTTCGAGCGGGCGGCGGTGGCGCCTTCCCGGGCTGCGGTCAGCGCGATCTGCCGGGCGTAGTACCACATGGAGCCCTGAATCACTGCGAATGCCACGATCACCGCGAGCGGGAAGATGATGGCCGTCTGAATGGCGGTGTCTCCCCGGTCGTCGCTCCACCGCCGGGCTTCCCACCAGCCCCTTGGCCCCGCCACGGGCGGCATCACAGTCCGGACAGCTGGGCGTTGTACTTGGCGACGACCAGGGCGATGCTCCCGGCGATCAGCACGGCGCCGGTGACGGCGGCGACCCAGATGATGACGGTGGTCGTGCTGATGTCGCCGCGGTCCGGCCGGCGCGACACCTCATCCGTGCCCGCTCTCATCCGTGCTGTAAGACGGATCACCGCACGGCGGCTCAGGGACAGGGCGGTGTGTCTCATGACGCTTACCTCTCAGATAAGTTGAATGAGTGCAGGTGAATCAGATGGTTAGCATGCGGATCACCGCAGGGAACGCCATCAGCAGCATGACCAGGACGGCGAGCAGGGCTCCGGGCGCGGTCATCTTCTCGCTGGCGGCGTTGGCCTCAGCGGCCTGATCGGCCAGCAACTCGGCGTTGAGCGCAGCCGTCCGGGCGCGCAGCGCCTTGTAGACGGCGGCGCCGTCGGTTGCCGAGCCGCGCATGATGTCGGCGACGTCGTCCAGCACCGGCAGGTCGTACTCGGCAGCGAGTTCGGTCAGGGCCTGGTACGGCGGGATCTTCTCCAGCCGGGCCCGGCGCAGCGCCCCTTGCAAGTACAGGAACGGCCAGCCGCGCCCGACTTCGGCGGCCTTCTCCAGTGCCTCGGCCGGTCCGGCGTCCGCGGCCCGCTTGAGCGCGACCAGGTCCAGGTAGGCGGACAGGGCGTGCGCGAACTCCTCACGGGCTCGCTTCGCCTGGTCCCGCACCGAGAGATCGGGTGTCACGAACAGCAGCAGCGCCACCACGAGCCCGACCGCGGCCGGTACGTAGAACGGCAGGGAGACGCCGGCGAGGATCCACGGGATCGTGGCGATCACGGGGCAGAGCAGACCGAGTGCGGCGAACGCGGTCTTCTTGAGCATGAACTGTCCCGGACCCTGCCCGACCAGGGCCAGGTTCTTGGCCGGGATCCGGACGCCGGGCACACGCTCAAGCCGGGCCAGCAGCCACCGTCCCCACCGCTCCTCACGGTCCAGCTCCGGCTCCGGCATGCTCAGTGCGGCTGGGGCACTGCGCGCGAGAGCCGGGGCCAGGGCGGGTTGCGGGCGCATCAGCTCCCGTACCAGCAGGGAGACGCCGGCACCGACGGCACCACCGGTCACGACCACGGGAAACAGGTTCATGAGCTGACTCCTTCCGGCTCACGGCCGGCGACCGACAAGCCTGGATTGGCAGTCGCACGCTCGGGGAGGCGGACCGTGCTGGACGGGTCGGTGACCAGGAAACGCGGGATGCGGCGGAACTCGCCGAGCTGCCGCATCAGCGCGAGAACCCCGACGAATCCGGCTGTCAGGAGGGCGAGCACCAGCTGCCCGAGCAGTGTGGAGTACGGCCTCGTGTAGGACGGTACGAAGAACCCGGCGATCACGATCCCGAGAATCATGAAGGTCATCCACCGCACCGTCGTGCGCGGTTTGGCGCGGTCGGACTCGACGACACGTTTGCGGGCGACCTCGTCACGCACCGTGCCGGCGAGGTCCTCCAGCGCCTGAGCCAGGCCCGGGCCACGGTCATTGACCGACAGAACGAGCGCGGCGAGCACCTTGTCCGCAGTGACGTCGTCCAGCTCGTCACCGAAAGCCCGCAAGGCTTCCTCCGGCCGCCAGCCCAGCCGCAGCCGGTCGGACAGGGTTACGATCTGCACCGCGAGTTCCTCCGGCGCCCCCTGACGGCTGGTGATCACCGCCTGTTCCAGGCCCATGCCCAGCCGGAGCAGACCGGCCAGCCGCTGGGTCCACTCGCTCAGGGCCTCCAGCTGCCCGATGCGGTCCTTCGCCATCTGCGCCGGGGTGATCAGCCACGGCACACCGACCACGGCCACACCGATCAGCGCGCCCGCGACGAAGTTTCCCGAGACCAGCCACACGGCCACGAAGAGCACAGCTCCCACGACGGCCATGGCCTGCCTGCGTAGCCGTACCTCCTCTGACTGGACCCCGCCCGCACGCGATGCCTTCCACCGCTGCCACAGGGGAGCCCGGCGCGGTGCCGTTGTCTCGAGCAGCCCGGCGACGACCCCGATCAGACCACCGGTGACCGCCATGCCGGACAGCAACGCCCACAACAGGATCACCGGCCGGCCCCCACCTTCAGCTCCAGCGGTGCGGGCCACGCCCCGCAGAAGTGCTGCAGCAGCGCGGAGTCGAACTCCACACGGCGCAGGTCGTCGATACAGCCCGGATCCATCCGGGGCACCGCGCGCAGCTCCCCGTACTCGGAACCGGGGGAGAAGATCTCGTTGGTGGCCGGCCGTCCCGATTCCCCGATCCCGGTGAGCTCCAGGACGTGGGAGACGTAGCGGTGACGGCGGCCGCCGATCTGCGTCTCGTCCGTCATGTCGACGTACACGATGAAGTCGAGACCGTTGGCGGTCTGCCGGTAGGCGAGCTGCTCGGACAGGTTTCCCTGGGCCAGCGCGTACAGTTCGGCGATCCGGTCGAAGATGATGTCGGGGCGCCGTGCATGGATGGTGCAGAGATTTCCGCCGGACCCGTTCGTCAGGGCCTGCATCATCGCGACGACTTCGGGGCCGCGTACCTCGCCGACCACGATCCGCTCCAGCGACATCCGCAGCGCGGGGTGCATCAGGTCCAGGAGCGTGACTTCACCAGCACCGCGGCCGGTGGCGTCCTTCTCGCCGTTGGACTCGCGGCCGACCAGGGAGACGACCTGGCGGTGATACCCGTTGTCGTGGGCGAAGAGCTCGTCCTCGGTCTGGATGGTGGCGAACCGGCACTCCGGGTCGAACTCCCGCAGCATGGCCCGCAGCAGCGTCGTCTTCCCCGCCTTCTGCTTCCCCGCGATCATGACGTTCTTCTCGGCGCGGACGCACGCACCCAGGAACTCCCGCAGGACCGGATCGATCGTGCCCAGTTGGACGAGGTCGTCGAGCCCGGCATGGGAGACCCGGTGCCGGCGGATGACCGCGTACGTCATCGGCCCCAGCCCGGTGATCGCCTGAAGACGCGAGCCGTCCTGCATCGACAGGGCGAGGGTGGGATTCGCCGTCGAGATCGTGCGTTCGTTCTGCCCGGAACTGCGCGCCAGCTCGCGCAGCAGCTCCAGGAGCTCCTCCTCCGAGTCCGCGACCGGGCCGACCATGCGCCGCGCGCCGTCGCCGTAGTCGAGCCACACCTCGTTGGGGCCCTGGATGATGATGTCCTCGACCCGGTCGTCATCCAGATACGGCTGGAGCCGGCCCGCCCGGTAGAGCAGGTCGTAGACGGCGCGCCGCAGGGCCTCGTCCTCCTGCGGGCTCATCGCCGTGGCGTCCGACCACACTGCGACCGCTTCGGTGATCCAATCCAGGCAACGCTGTTCCTCACTGGCCCGGTCCATGTCCGGCGCGCTCTTGAGGAGCTCCTCGCGCTGTTTGGCGACCTGGGCCGCGATGTGCCGGGCCCTTTGGTAGTCGACGGTGATCCGGGGCGCCGCCGGTCCTAGAGCCTGGGCGCTGGAAGCGGCCCCGGCACGGTCGCCGCCCATGTGCTGGGGCCGGACCTGGAGGGGGCGGCCGGGCGGCGGAGCCACCCTGGGGTCGGCGTGCAGCGGCCTACCGCGCATGGGAAACCTCCGTCTCTCCCGACGGCCTGCCGCGCGGATCGAGCCGGGCCCGGCGCAGCGCTGCCCGCTGGGCCAGCACCGTGCTCGTATTGCGTGCCGCCTTCATCAGGGGCGACTTCGTGAAGTGGCGAGGATGGTCGGCCCCGTCGGACAGCACCCGTGCGTCCTTCGGCGTGTACGGCAGCGTTGCCACGACCGGCGCCCGCAGTACCCGCTGTACCTCACCCGCGGGGTAGGGCCCTTCGTCGATCACGATCAGTCCGACATCCCCGATCCGTTCCTCCAGCTCGCTCACCCGGCCCTGTGCGGCCTGCAGGCAGCGCAGGGTGTTGCGCACCACCACGAGCACGGTGTCCGCCTGCTCGGCCAGCACGCCGGAGGGGCCGACAGCGCCGCGCCGGCCGAGGTCGACCAGGACGTCGTGGCCGTGGTCCGCGTCGATGCCGCGGAACATCAGCGCCAGTGCCTTCCACACCGGGCTCAGGCTCGGGGCCTGACCTGGATCGGTTATCCCGGGCAGCAGCAGCCGTTCGCGCGGCGACTCCTTCTTGCCGTCCTCACTGCTCAGGTCGATCAGCTGCCGCCAGAACGCCTCGCCGATCTCGCCCTGGCGGGCCGCGACCGACAGGTTCCGCAGTCCGTACAGATCCCCGAGGGTGCCCTGCAGCAGGCCGTGCAGCACGGCACTGCCGTCGGGGTCGCACTCGGCAAGGATCATCCGCCGCCCCGGCTCCAGCGGCCACGACAGCAGCAGCGCCAGGGCGCTGGTGGTCACACCGGGTGCCCCGCTGCACCCGGCCAGCGCGATGACGGCCATCAGCGGCCGTCCGGGGCATCGAGCACCAGGCGCAGCGTCCCGGCCGCCACCCACGCAGCGGCGGTGGCGCCGTCGTCCTTGGACGTGGCGACATCGACGACCACACCCCCTGTTCCAGGGGCGGACTTCGACGCCTTCACCACCCGCCCCGCGATGGTCCGCGGCGCCGTACCAGGAGCCTTGCCCGTGTCCACGGCGCCCTGCGCCGGCACTTGCACCAGCTGGACCTTCTGCCCGGGCACCAGCGCGGTGGCGGGCACCTGCTCAGCCTTGAGCCCGATCGGGACGAGCTGCTCGCCGGCCCTGACGAGGAAGTCCTTTGTCACCTGCGACGGCGCCAGCAGCGACCCGGGCCTGAGCTCCACGGCCGCCCGCTTGCCGATCAGCGAGTTCAGGTCGTCGGCGCGCACCGCCTTCACCGTCGGGTCCAGGGCGACCGACGCCTTGCCCAGGTCCTGCGCGGTGAGTCCCTGCCCGACCTGGACGTCCCTCACCACCGTCACCACCTGCGTACGGTGGCCGGCCTGGAGCAGCAGTACCGCAACGCCGGCACCACCGACGGCGATCAGGGCCAGTGACAGAGCGATCATTCCCGGACGCCGCCGCCGGGCGGACACCCGAGGCGGCGCCACCGGACCGGCCACCGAACTCTGCTGGGGCACGCCGCTGTGCACGGCCATGCGTTCTTGCATCTTGCTCAACTTCGTTCCTTTCAGCGGCGCTAACGGACGACCTGCAGTTCGCCGATGGCCACCTGTTCCTGGGACTGCCTGACCTCGGTGAACTGGCCCGTCTCCCCGCCGCCGTTCACCTGCCAGTCCACCAACCAGGTGGCCGTCGCGGTCACGGTGAACTTTTCCCCGTCCTGGGAAGCCGACGTACGGGTGTAGGTGTGCCCGCAGGTCGGGGACTCCTGCCGGCCGTACCTCGCCGCGTATACGGTGCCCGGACCGGCGCAAGTCACCTGGGCTCCGTCGCCCATGTGCCATACGATCTGGAGGACTTCGGCCCTGGCGGTCACGGTGACACCGCCCGCTGTAGCGCTCGTGGTGTTCGGCCCGAACGTGCTGGGGCCCTTTTCCACCCACATCCACGTGGGCACACCGACGACGTACTTGCCGGCCGGGCGCGGGCTCGCGATCTTGGGTCCGGACAGCTTCATCCGGCTGACCGCCTGTTGCGCCACGACCTCGGGGTCGATGGCTGGTGCGCCACCGTCCGCTGCGAAGGTGGTGTAGACCGGCGTCGCGTTCGGCCCGTTCCTGCAGGTGCGCTGGTAGACCGCGGCCCCGTCCTTGGCGGACTTGCCTTCCCAGAAGTAGCTGCCCTCGGGGGGCTGTGTCTCCAGCTTCTTCACCGTGCAGACCGGCTTGCCGGGCTTGCCCCTGCCGTTGCCCGCTGGCCGGGGGCGCGACCCGGAGGCGGACGAGCCGTCGTCGGCCTTGCAGACCACCCACCTGCTCGCGCCGTTGCAGCTGCCGCCCGTGGGCGGCTCGGCGAAGGCATCCGGGGCGAGGACCGACAACAGGACGGCGGCGGCCACCGACAGCGGAGCGTGTCTCAGCAGGGCTTCTGCTGAGGAACGACGTCGACGATCTTCCACTGCTTCCCCCATTTCTCTGCCTCGACTTTCGTCTCGTAGCGCAGAAGCCGCTCAGACGGCATCGGCACCGGCTTGCCGGAAGTGCGGTACTGGAACTTCCAGCCGGTGCTGTCCATGCAGTCGGTCAACTTCGCGTGGGGCACCTTCTTGTCTGTCTCGACCGAGTCGACGGTGGTGTCGTGGGCCGGCGCACCGGTCGTCACGATGCCCTTGGACCGGAGGTCCTTCAGGTCGTCCTCGGTGCTCGACAGGGCGACCGCCGCGGCGTACTGGCTGAACGAGGTTCCCTTGGTGTCGCCCTTCGCGTACGCCTTGGTCTGCTCTTCCCAGAAGCGGTCATAGACGGTGAGGACCGCGTCCTTGTCGGCCTTCTGGGGGTTTGTGCTCACGGACGGGGTCGCCTGGGCCGGCTTGCTGCTGGGCGGGGGCGTGCTCGGCGGTTTTGCCGCGGAGTCGTCGCTGCTGCCGCAGGCATTGAGTGTCAGGACTGCGCACGCGGTCAGCAACGCACCCGCGTACGTGCGGATGGGAACGGATGCGGTCCTGGTCGGGTGCCGTGGTAGGTGTTTCACGTTGTCTCCCCGTATGACGCGGCGCGAGAGTGCGCTGTCCGGATTTCGCGTGTGCCAAATCCGGTTCCGTGACCGGTTTTAGCTGCGGTGATGCTCGTGCGTAGCCGCCAGGTTACGCATATGCCTCAAGCGTGATATGCGAGTTCACACGCACAACTTGGGCATAATTCAGTCACTTTCGTAACCGGCTGCCGATTTGTATTTCTGTGCGTTCGCCTGCCCGGCCCGCCTGCCCGGCCCGCCTGCCCGGCCCGCCTGCCCGGCCCGCCTGCCCGGCCTGCCTGCCCGGCCTGCCTGCCCGGCCTGCCTGCCCGGCCCGCCTGCCCGGCCTGCCTGCCCGGCCTGCCTGCCCGGCGTGTCCGGCCGGGGCGGAAACGGTGCCGGGCCCTCGTTCCGACCGCAGGGGCGCGGAACCCCGCCGGAGCTGCCGGTGCCGTGAGGTCACCCGCGCTTCAGCCGTCCGTGTCGGCCGCGAGCGCGGCGGAATCCACTCGTTCGGGCCGTGGCGACGGCGGCCACACCGTGATCACGTCGCCGTCGAGGTTGACATGGCGGCCCTGGAACCGGCGGCGCACCACGTCCAGGTCGGCGAGATCGAAGTCTCCGCTCCCCTGGACCACGCAGGCTTCCCCGATGTGTGAGACCGCCTCCGCCCGTACGGGCCATCCGGCAGTCGCCGTAACTGCTTCGTGAGTGCGAACAGTATCTGTGACCATCGACATCTCGTTCTCCAAACTTCTCTGTGGTCCTTACACACTGACTAGTGATCACATGTGACGCGATGTAAATTGCACGTTCGTGACAGCAAAGATCAAGTTGTTCTTGGGAGACCGCCGGAGATTCCCGCCCCGGGTCCGCAGCAGCGCCCCGGATCACAGAGCGGTCCACGCCCGCGACACACCACCGCCCAGAGGCACCCACACATCACCACAGGGCCCCCGAACCTCAAGGTCCTCCAGAACCGCAGCGCCCAGCGGCACCTCACGAGCCAGCGCGCCCACAAGCGGATGCTGCGCGACCATCGCCTGCAGATCACTGATCCGGCTCTCCAGGACATACCGCGAGGCCCCGGTCAGCACGAACAGCACCCGCGGGAAAACGGGGTACCAGCGCAGCCAGACAGCACCGGGCACATTGGACTGCCGCCGCTGCCGGCCGACAGGCTGCGGATCGTACGACCACAGCCGCGCGTACTCGATCAGCTTCGACGCGAGCCGCTCACTGGCCATGGTCGCCCGGTCGACCTCGACGAACGCCCGCAGCTTCGTAGCCTGCCCCTCACCCCTGAGGGTGTAGTGCATGACCGCGTCCGCGATGACTCTCTCGCCATCACTGAGCGGATGGGACATCTCGGGTGTCCAGTCCAGATGCCCGTGCTCATCCCCGCGCCGCCGGGCGTCGGAGACGAACGCCACGTGGGTGCGGACCACCGTGAGGGTGTGCGGGGTCTTCAGTGACGCCGCCGTCGCCGAAGTGATCGGATACGGCGGGCGGCCGCGCAGCGCGGGGAAGTCCCTCACCAGCCGGGCCCCCTCACCCGTCAAGAACCAGGCGCGCGCCCGGTTCGACCGAGGCAGCACCGTGAAGTCGACCAGGTCCTCGTGGCGCAGCCTGTTCAGCGGCGCAGAGACCGTCTGCCGTGTCGCGTCCGGCCGCAGCAGCGCATGGAGCTGGCTGGTGGTCGCCATCCGGTGCTGGCCGAGTGCTGCCAGGAGCTGATGCGGCAGAGGCTCGACCGGGCTCGGAACGTGCCCGTACGACAGAGCCTCGAACTCGAAAGCGGTAGTCACTGGTATCCCTTCTTCGACAGCCGTACGGCCAAAGTGGTGGCAGGTGAGTGCTGGGCGAGGAAGTTGTTCACACGGTCGAACTGCTCGGCGGCCCGGGCCGTGAGCCGTTCCAGCGGCGCCGCACCGGACACGTCCCGGGCGGACCGCTCAAGGGCCTGTGCCCTGCCGGGGCGGGCGAAGTCGGCGAACACCTCGTCCAGGTGCGGGCCGGTGATCCGGACCGGACCGACCCGTCGCCCCCGCACCGTCAGCGACATGTAGTGCTCGAACCGGTCCAGGGAGGCGACGACGTCCGGGCCGGGCCGGTCACCCCACTCCGCGGTGATCGGGGCGACAGCGGCCTGCGAACCCGCGGTAGAGGCCAGGGTGGAGGCGTTCTGGACCAGCGACAGCCGCACAGAGGCGGGCAGACGCGCCAGCAGCTGGGTCATGCCGTGGACCTGAACCCGGTACTTGCGGAAGTCCTCGAACATCGCGGCGATCGTCTCCGGGGCCGCCCCGGTCAGCGTGATCAGCTCGTCGAAGTACGCGCGAAACGGCACCCGCTGCTCCTCCGCAGTGTCACGGCGCGAGCGCACGGCGCGCAACAGATCCCGGGCGAGCAGTGCGGTGATCAGCCGGTCGGTCGGACCGTTCCCGCCCGGACACACCCACACGATCATCCGGGAGTCCATCGCGGCGCGGATGTTGTAGACACCGGCACCCTGTCCGAGGAAGGCACGGGTGACGGGGTTCGCGGCCAGCCGGGCAATCGGGTTGAGGACGACCGCGAACGCATCGGCGGGCAGCGTCGGGAACACAGCCCGCCACCACGAGCGGGTCTCCTCATCGAGGTGCCTCTCCACCGCGGCCAGAGCGGCCGTGCGAAAGCCCGGGTCGGTGAGCAGGGCCCTCACATGGAAGATCGTGGCCTGGTCCTCGGGCCGACCAGCCCGGCAGGCCGCCTCATTGACGGCCACCAGCACCGCCAGGGACGCGGTGAAGATGGTCAGCGCGCGCGGAGCGCCGGCGTCGTCCCAGCCGAGCACCGCCGCGTACGCGTCCGTCACGGCCTCGACGACCTCGAACGCCGCCTGGCCCTGGTGCATACCGAGCGGATTCCACGAACTGACCTGGGGAGAAGGCCCGCCCGCGTTGAGATCGATCAGCGCGATCCGCTGCATGAGGTGGTCATGGGCCAGGAACGGTAGAGCGCGGGGCCAGGAGTCGCGGTGCGGATCGACGAACATCAGCCCGCCACCGGCATGCGCCCACCCGGCCGCCTGCGCCAGAGCACGCTCGGTCTTCCCCCCGCCGGCCTTGCCCACACCGACCTCGAACAGGGTTTCCTTCGCGTACGTGGCGACCAGCCGCCGACGCCCGTCCGGACCCCGGTAGATGCCCTGCAGCAGCAGGTCGGGATTCCCGAACTCGAAGCTCGGCAGGTCGCCGGTGAGCAGCGGCAGGCGGCAGTGCGCCGTGGGCGGCTTGAGCAGGCCGGTCAGCTCGTCCAGACGCACCCAGTTCGCGCGGGGCGGCTGACAGTGCCCCAGCTGCCAGCGCCGCTCGAAGCCCTGCCGACTGGGCCACCGGTCGGCCCCGAACCGCCACGGCCCCACACTCCACCCGCGCATCGCCCACCGCGACCTGCCGCCGAACACATCGAGCGCAGCCTGGATCTGGGCGAGCCGGGCATGCGCACGGCCCTGCGTGTTCGAAGCAGTTATCACGAGCAGCTGCACACGCACGAGGTGGTCGTCCTCGGCGAGCTTCCCCAGCGCCACCACCGGATCCACACGGCGGGGAACCGGCGGCATGACCAGACGGCGGCCGCCCCCACCCCTCTGGCCACTGACCAGCTGCTGCAGATTCACAGCGAGCGAGTCCTCGATCCCCATCGCGTCCTGACGCATCCAGCGGGCGGCCCGCTGGGCCTCGCGCCGCTCCAACCGTCGGGCATCGGCCATCAGCTGCAGCCGGCGAGCCCGCAACGCCCACTTCGGAGCCCTCTGGATGTCGAGCCGGATCTCGGCCAGGTCACCCAGCTCGGCACGGAGGTCGGAGACAGCATCCACGAGCGGCTGCAACGGGTCCGGGTCCAGCGGAACCTCGCGCAACGCAGAAGCGGGCCTGCCACGCAGGATGAACTCCGCCCGCACCACGTGCTCACGGGGCTTGTCGACGATCGGACGGGCCCGGCTCACGGCGACATGCGGACCGAACGGTGTGATCGACAGCAGACGTTCACCACCGGCCGGGCCCTCGATGCGATAGCGCAGCGGACTCGACCCATCCGCACGCAGCCGGATCTGTACGCACTTCGTACGGCGCGGCGCCCACCACGGCATGCTCGTCGAGGCCCGGGCCAGCTGCACACCCCGGCGGAAGATCTCCTCCAGACCCGGGTCGAAATGACGTGAGGGCTCCAGCTCCAGCGCCATCCGCTCGGCCGACGCCTTTCGCGCCAGACGGCGCACCACCATCTCGCCCACGCCCCCAAGGACGAGGGCGGCTGCCGCAAGCATGTACCAGTACGTGAGGACCCACCCGGCGGCATGGACGGCTTCGGTGAACAGGCCGGGCAACGATCCCGATGCCAGGTGGAAGGCATGGCGGGTCAGGTGCGGGGCTGAGGAGTCCACGTGGACACTCCTTTCTTCGAAACGGTGCGGATGAAGTACCAGTCGCTGATCCGGCCGTCGGCGAAGGTGCCGCCGCGGTCGGCGCCGGCCCACACCAGGTGGACCACCGCCCGGCCGCCCGCCCCGTCACGACGTGCGATCGCCGCCTGGACACGGAACCGGTCCGTGCCGAACGCCGGGGCCACGGCCTGGCCGGAGCCGGGAAAGACGCCGGGCCACTTCGCCCGGCCCATCCCGGTGGCGTCCGCGCGCAGAAGATCCCGCCCGGCCGGAAGCAACTGCCGCTCGGCACCGGCAGGAAGGTCACGAGGCCAGGAATGGTCCAGGACCTCCTGGACGGCGGCATCGCCCGCCGGGCCCTCGCCGCGCGGCGGCAGCTCCAAGGCCGCGGCCGGCCGCGCCGGCACACCAGCACGGCCGGCGTCCGGCCGCGCAGCTTCGGGGCTGTGAGAGGGGACAGCCGGCAGCACAGCGGGGGCCGTCACCTCCGGCCGTGGGGCCGGGGCCGTTGTGTCCACGGGCCCACCGTGCGGCAAGGCCAGAAGGACGACACCGGCGACGGACAGGACTGCGGTGACGGCCAGCAGAGTTCGCGGCGAGCGAGGCAAGTTGGTGTTCACAGCAGCCGGGCACCTCCCGCATATCCGGGCATCGCGTCGACCGCGTCCAGACGCACGCGCGTGCCCGGACGGGCGGCGTTGACCATCTGACCGCCACCGACATAGATCCCGACGTGGTAGATCGTGGAGTCGATGCCCGGTGCATAGGCGTAGAAGACGAGGTCACCGGGCTTCAGGAAGCCCTTGCCGAGCCTGGCGGGAATCCGCCGCCCCATGCCCGCCTGGGCGGCCGCCGTGCGGGGCAGCCGGATTCCGGCCTGGGCATACGCGTACAGGGCCAGGCCCGAGCAGTCGAAGCCCTTGATATTCACGCCGCTCTTCCCGCTGTCGGTGCAGCAGGTGCCGTAGGACGCACCGCTCGCGGTGCCCCCGCCCCACGAGTACGGCACACCCCTCTGGGCCAAGGCCGCCTCGATCACGGTGCGGACCCTCCCGGACACGCCCTCCAGCGCTGGCCCCTTGGCGGAGGCGGCCGTGTACTGGTCGATCCAGCCCACCACGTTGGCCACGTACTCACCGGAGTGGTTGTACTGGAGGACCGCGGCCTTGAGCTGGGCCCGATCCGACAGGTCCCGGCCGCGACCGCACAGGTACACGGCGGCGCCGAGCGCGGCGTCGTCCGCGTTGTGGGGATCAGCCTTCTTGTCCCCACTGGCGTCCTTGCCGACGCCTTCCCAGGTAGAGGGCAGAAACTGGAACGGACCGACGGCCCGCTCCCCGGCCGCGGTGCCGTCCCACCTGCCGCCGTCGGTGTCGGCGAAGGCACTGGTGTTGCCCCCGGCCCCGGAGCCGTTCAGGAGCACCCCGTAGATCCTGGGACGGATATCGCCGTTGCCAGCGATGTTCCTGCCGATGGCGTGGTTGGACTCGACCTTGGCGATCCCGGCAAGGACCGGCCAGCGCATGCCCCGACACCTGGGCACATACGAACTGACCTGCTGGGCGGCCTTCTTGTACGCCGCCAGCATCCGGGAAGGGATGTCCGCCGCGCCACCCGCGTCGATACCCCCGTCATCGCCCTGCCCCCCGGTGCTCAGCGCGACGAACACACTGATCGCGTTGGAGACGGGAGCCGCGCAGCACACGGCTGTGAACAGCAGCAGCACCGTCACGCACCCCCACCGCCCCAGGTGGCGCCGGGCCCGCTTCACTCCTCCCCACCACCCTCGGGCTGCCGCCCGCCGCGCTCACGGCGCAGCCGCTCGGCCTCGGGCGCGGTACGCCTCATCAGCTCCTGCATCCGAGCGCGCGCCTCGTCGCGTGCGGTGCTCCCCGCGCTCCCGCCACCAGGAAGCACCGGCCCCGCGCTGCGCGGCGCGGCACCAGGCCGCACAGCGCTGCCGCCCCTGAGCCGGTTCGGGGAATCCGGCGTCGCGGCCGGAGCGGCCCCGCTGGCCGTCGTCGGCCGCACCGTTTCCGGGCGCCGGACGGTGACCGGTGTTGTCGCGGTCGGGAGGCGGCGGCCGGGGAACGGGCCGCTGCCGCCACGGTCGCCGGTGCTCTCCCGCAGACCCTGGGACACATGCCGCCCCGCGTCCGCCCATGACCGGCCGTCCTCGCGCAGGGTGTTCCCCCACACCCGCACCTGCTGGCGCGCGTCCTGCGCGTAGCGTGACCCGCCCGCCCGTGCGCTGCGGACACTGACCGAGAGACCGACCGTCGCTCCGTACGCGGCCCGGCCGCCCAGGTGCACGGCGCGGTATCCACGGAAGCGGACCAGGTGGTTATGGGCGCGCGTCGACAGCAGGGTGCGGTCGTGGTCCTGGTCGTGCAGCACCTGGCCGGTGTCGCGGTCGACGATCTGCCCCTGGCCGTCGCGATAGCGGTCCGGCGGCCCGCCCGGACGACGCGGCCCGCCGCCCGGCCCGCCGATACCGTTGCCCAACGGTCCGCCGCCATCCGCATCGCCTCCGGCGGTCGCCTTCTGCCACCTGGCCAGCTGCTCCCTGTCCGGCCGGCGCCCGACCAGCAGCCAGTGACCGCCCTTCGCGCCGAGCCGTACACCCAGACCGCCCATGGCGGCCGCCGCCGTGAGCGGAGCCAGGCCACGGCCGGCCTCGGCCATGGCGTCGGAGAACAGCCCGCCGGTGTTCACCGGCATACCCGCTCCGTCGGCCAGCGAGGTCAGCGCACCCATCAGCCGGTGCCGGGTACCGAGCATCCCGAACCGGCCGCTACCACCGGTGAAGGCGCGCAGCCCACCACCGCCGTATCCGAGCGCGGCAGGAGAGTTCATGGCAAGCGCGGCGCCCAGCTCGGAGGTGTCGCCCGGCATGTGGGTCCCGCCGACCTTGGCGTAACGCATGCGCATGGCCATACGCCGCCCGAAAGAGGCAGTGCCGGTCAGCAGCCTGCGATGACCGGCTGCGCCCGCGATGGCGAGGACATCGATCAGCAGGATCCGCTCGACCACCAGGTCGGGGCCGTGGGTGATGGTGGCGTCCACGGCGATACCGAAGAACGGCACGAACGCGCAGATCCCGACCATCGTCAGCATCGAAATGCCCCACAAGGAGAGCCACTTCCACACCGACTGCCGGGCCGGGCCGGGCAGCATCCCGGCGACGAACGTGACCCCTGCGCAGGCGGCCGCCGCGGCACAGACACCCTGAGTGCCCAGCAGCACGATGGCGCTGGACAGCAGCATGCCGCAGATGAACAGGGCGGCGATCAGCAGGAGAGCAGCGCCCCCGACCCTCCACCAGGTCGGCTTCTCGGCATAGGAGGCACAGGACTTGCCGACATCGCCGGCCTTCCCCATGTCCTTCAGGAAGGCGGAGAACTCGCGGTCCTCGTCGGTGACGATCGCCTTGGATGTGTCCAGGAGCTCACCGCCCGGGGTGAACTCCGGCAGGCCGCCGTCACCGTCTTCGGGAACACCGGTGCGGCCGCCGCCCCGCTGGCAGTACTGCTTCGCCGGGCCGTCGATCTTGCGGCAGAAGTCCACCGCGCCCTTGTGGGCGCCGGCCTTGTAGCCGCCGGTGACCCACTTCAGATGGACCGCGTAGGCCTTGCGGTCGGAGGCCTTGGCCGGGTCGAGGATCCGCCCGTACTGAAGCAGCATGTACGGCTTGACGACCAGGGCGTTGGTGATCGAGTCCTGGATCGGACGCGCTACCTCCGCCGCGGGGACAGGACGCTCACGCTCCATCTCCCCGCACTTGGCCTCCTCGCGCCCCGCCATGCCGTTACACGGTCCCCGGCTGGCGAGCTTCCCGCCCCAGTTGTAGGAGTTGACCGCCCGCTGCGCGACCTCGGCGGCAATCTGCTGGCTCTGCCCCAGCGGCCCGTCCTGCGTCAGCAGATAGTCCGGGCGTACGAACGCGGACGCGGCGAACGCCGCGATCAGCAGAGTCAGGACGATCTCGCCCAGACCACGGCCGACACGACCGCGAACGATCATGAACCCGGCGAACACGAACGCCCAGGCCAGCAACAGCCCCTTCAGCCCGAGCGTGTCGACCACCAGCGTGTTGTACGCGTCGGCGACCGTCTGCGCAGGGGCAATGAGGATCTTCAGCAGGGGAAACCGGAACGCCAGCTCGATCGCCCACCCGGCCAGCCCCACCAGCATCTGGATCAGAGTGAACAGCCCGGACAGGGCGAAGGCCAGAGCCTGAGACTTGAAGGCGAAGATGGAACCGCCCTGCGCGTTCAGCTCGTACCCGTCGACCGGCACCCCCTCGGAAGAGGTGATGTTCAACGGGGCGAGCAGGTCTCCGGTCCCGCTGCTGGTGGCCGCATACACGACTTGGCTGTTCGTCACGATGAACACGCAGGACAGCAGCAGGACGAAACCGGCCGAGCGAAGGGTGCCGCGGTCTGGACGCACCATGTCAGCGCCGCCCGGAGCCCGTGGACGTACCGCGCCGCCACACCACGAGCGCGCCCACCGCCGCCGCGGCCGGCACCACCTTCCACACCGCAGCGTCACCGCCGCCCTGCACGGGGACGGCGTCGGCGTGACCGCTGCCGCGCTCGCAGTACGCCTTGGCCGGGTCCTCCAGCAGTGCGCACGAATCCCCGTGCCCGCTGGCGGCGAAGGCCTGCCCGGTCCGTGGCCACCACGTGTCCGGCAGGTCTGTCCCCAGGACCAGGACAAGGATCCCGGCGACGGCAGCGGTCACCGTGACAAGGCTCGCGGCCCAGGCGAGGCGCCGTGACCGGCTGGGTGCGAAGAAAGAGGAGGAAGTCATCGAAGTCCTTCCGGACGATCCCCGGCGGCGTTCCCGACGGGCGGCACCGGAGCCGAAGCAGCAGGACGGCGCCCCGGGGTAGTAGTGATGGAGGAAGCGATGCGCTGGATGCGGGGGATGACGACCTTGACCCGGCCGATGTTCTGCCGCGGGCAGGCCAGCAGGAACTCGCCCTCGCGGCCCTTCTGGCCAACCGGGGACAGACCGGTGGTCACCAGCCGCAGCAGCTCCGGGTCGTTCGGATCCAGCCCGAGGAACTCCAACCCCCGGCGGGCGCGGTCGGGGTCGGTGGTACGGGCGAGCGCCCGGTAGGCCATCAACCCCCGGTCCGGGCCGAGCTCCGCCTCGTCGTGGGAAGCGACGACCGCACCGGCCCCATGCTTGCGGCCGTCGTGGAGGATCTCGTGGACCAGAGCGATGCCCTCGGCAGAGCCGGTCAGCCAATACAACTCGTCCAGCACGAACGCCGCGAACCGGCCGGGGTCCTCGAACGCGGCCTGCCGAGCGATCGCCGCGATCAGATACAGCACGGCGCGCCCGATCAGCGCTTCCAGAGGCTGCTGGTGCAGTACCTCGGGATTCTCGAACGCGGCTTTCGGCGGCAGCTTCAGCCCGGCCGTCGTGATGACGATCATGTCGGAGGCACTGGAGACATCCAGCCGTACCGGTGGCAGCGCCGGGTCGAACACCATTGCGGCGAGCCGGTTGCCCGCCACGACCCGCACGAGTCCGGCCAGGGTGGCGGCCGCGTCCTGCCGCTTGCCCGTCTGCTGCAGGGCCATCTCCTCCAGCACTTCCAGCACACGGTGCATCGAGGGGGCATCACTGACGGCGGCCTGCTCGACAGCGTGGTGAAGGACCTCGCCGTTCGTACTCATCGGACCGATGCCGAGCTGCAGCGTGAGGTAGGACAAGGCGTAGTGGCGGCCCTCCGGACCGCCGAAGCAGCGCAGCGGGTCGATGGACACCTCCGCCTGGGCGGCGTCGACGATCTGACAGCGGCCCGCGGCCGCCGTACGGGCAAACGTCGCCCACTCCCGTACCGGGGTGCGGTCGATACAGATCGCAACGCCGCCGCGCGCCCACACCGCCTCCGAGACCAGCTTCTCCAGGACGCTCTTGCCACCACCGGGGTCCCCGATGATGCCCATGGACGCGCTCGCGTCCTGCTTCGGGGCGTCGGCGACATTGATCATCACGGGGCGGGTGGTGCCGCAGTCCAGATCGAAACCGAGGAAAAGCCCGTTGGGATCGCCGACCTCCGACGCCGTGAAGGCCCCGCCCAGAGCCCAGTCCTCGGAGACCTGGTGCTGGACGAACTCCTGAAGGACACCGGGCCGGGCCGTGCCGGGAAGACCGAGGGCGAACAGCTTCTCCTGCAGCCCGACCGGACGGACCGCGCGGTAGTCCGCACCACCGAGCAGCGCGGCCAGCGCCCGGGCACGGGCATCGCAGCCGGCCGCGGTCGGCCCCCACACCGTGAGCACCGTCACCGACTGCACCTCGACCTCGACTGAGGTCCGCGACAGGCGGGCATCCAACTCGCCCAGGTCGCGGGCGGCGTCGTTCAGGGAGGCGGGCATGCCAGTGGGGCGGGTGTCGTACTGGTCGGCCTGGTCGACCAGCTCGTTCTTCTTCCGCTGCACCTGGCCGCGCGCCTTCTCCGCCGGCACCAGGCACAGATCGACCGTGTAATCGACCGGGAAATCGAGGGTCTCCAGCTGGGCGAACAGATCGGCGGCATCCCGACTGACCGAGGGAGGGCACTCCGCCAGCACCAGCTGCGCCTGGTAGCCCACCCCGGTGTCGGACTCCACCTGCAGCCAGCGCCGCCCGAGCGGCGACGAAGCCTTCAGACGCCACCAGGCCCTGCGACCCGACCGGGCGATCCCGTCGGCGCCGCCCAGGTCGTCGACGTCGTCGAGCGCCGGATCGACACCGCCCTCCTGCAGACGCACCTGACCGAGGTCGGCATAGCTGGGGGAACGCAGCACCCCGGCCCGGACCTGCCCGCCATACAGGTCGCTGGTCTCCGCCTCGGCGAGCAAGGGCTCCGGCAGACCCCGATGCAGGGCGTGCTGGATCATCCAGACGATCTCCGCCGGCCGGGCCGGCCGGAAGCAGGCGCCACCGGCGAGCGCAGACTCCACCCGGGAGGCCTGCTCGCGGTAGGAGTTCACCTCGCGCCGCTCCACGGGCGGGGCCTTCATGCCCATCACCGGCGCGATGTCCGCCCACATCGCACCGAATGACGCGGCGACCTGCCCACCAGTCATATCGGTCTGCAACGGCACCGCCAGCCACAGCGTGCGCCGGTGCATCTCCTGCCCGTCCAGCAGGTCAAGAGCAGCCTCGACGCTCTCCACCCACGGATGCGGACCCTCACCCACGCGCTGGTCGCCAGGCTCGATGCCCTCGATCATGCGCAGGGCGACCTCGCCCGGGTCGACCTGGGCGCACAGCCCGAACAGGCGCGGCGCCCCGGACAGGGAACGGACCAGATGCGTGATCTTCGCGAGCTGCTCGTCACGAACAGCGGCCGGCACGAACGTGCCCTGGACACTCTCCTCACGGTGGCCATGCGCGTCCGCGCCGGGGTGAAGACGATAGACAGCCCAGACACTGCCCTGCGTCGACCACACCAGATGCCCCGCGATATGACGGACCGGAACCCTCACCGCGCACCCCCCTGCCCAGCAAGCGCGAGCAACTGCTCAACCCCCGACACCGGACGCACCAACACCGGCTGCACCTTCGGCTCACGGCGCCGCCGCACGGACGCAGGGGACACCCGGACCCCTGTCCGCCCAGGCGCAGGCCGTTCGGCGCGGCGCGGCACGACCACCGGCACGACAGAGCAGCCGACATCCTCGACAGTGAAACCACCGACCAGGAAACGCGAAGAGCGGTCCCGAGCGGCCCGACCACGAATCCGACCACCCGGCGGCTGCCCGGCAAGCAACACCCAGCCCACAGCCGCCCGCGCAGGGGAAACCCCCTTGAACTTCGGCCGGCGTACCGCCCAGACCACCAGCAGCCAGACCACGATCGGGACCGGACCCATCCACGACCACAGCGGGATCGTCCTGACCAGAAGGAAACCCCCGAGCACCGCGACCGCGATCTGCGCAGGCGTATACGGACCGAGCGGGATCCTCCAGTCGGCGACCTTGCCCAGAACCCAGGGGTGGCGCCGGGCGGACGTGTAGTACCGGCCCACCCGGCCCGCAGCCGCCGCGCTCACAGCTGCTCCCCCACGCCGCCGGGGTACGGACGGACGAGCGGTCCGGTACCGGGCACCACGCCGGGCACGGCCGACGCACCCTGGGACGGGTTCTTCACCTCGTCCTGGAAGACGGCCGCCAGGTCCTCGCGCGAGTTGTACAGCCCCAGCGCGACCACCATGAGCAGCAGCGCGCCGATCCCCGCCTTCAGGCTGAACTTCTGGACCATGACGATGACCACGAGACAGACCAGCCCAGCCTTCAGACCCTTGGTGGCCCAGTTCCCCAGCATCTCGATCCAGCCGTCGCCGAGGTCGTTCAGCTTCCCGGCAAACACGACACCGTGCACCGCGTTCACGCCCGGCCCCCCTTCCGGACGGCCCCGGACTCAAGCGCCGCGACGTCCCACCGGCCCGACCGGGACTTGAGCCCCATCTCGTACGCCAGCGGCCACCGCCCCGCACCATCCCGGGCCTCCACCCGCACAAGGACACAGACCGTGGTGCCGTCGGCCGGAACCCGCTCGGCGGCCGCGGCCTCCTCGACAGCGAGCACCTGCTGGACCCCGACCGCGGTGTACGGAGCGGGGGACACCGGCGACAGCCGCACCCCGGGAGCGAGGTAGCGGTCCACCTCGCCGACACCTGTCAGATATGCACTGAGGAACTCCTCGACCGCGGACGCAAGGCCACCTCCGGTCGGCACGGTCACCGAGTACGGGGACTGCGGCACCCCGGCACGGCTCGGCCCAGCCACCACCCCCGGGGCACCGGTCACCGTGAACGAGTCACCGCTTTCGCCTGCGGCCACGGGCACGGCGAAGTAGCGCACCCGCCCGTCGGCGTACTGCGCAGCCACCGTCACCGCCCACTGACCCGCATCGCGCTGCGCACTGCGCACTGCGGAAACCGACGCCGGTCCCGGCTGCGCACCGGCCGTCGGGTCGGGCAGATCGACGTCCGGAGCGAGCGACTGCGCAAACCGGGCCTGCGCACTCGTGGCATCGGCGGTGCTGCTGCGCAGCCACGCGCCGATGAACAGCTGCGCATAGCCGGCCGGGTCGGTGCCGACCGCTGTCGTGCGCACAGCGGCAGGCTTGGCCGCAGGGGCGGCCACGACCGTGGTCGGGCCGGACAGCATCGCGACGCCCAGGGCGACGGGCCCGGTCGCGACCGCGCCGAGCAGGGCCAGACGAGACAGGCGCACGCGCCGCCGCATCCTCTCCAGCTCGATGCCCGCGGCCATCGGAGCAGCAGCCTGGCCATCTGAGGCCTGCTTGCCAGGAGACATGGTCAAACTCCCAGGTCAGAACGAATGTTGCTGACCTTGAGAAAACCCGGCGGTCCCGACCCGACCACCGACCATGAACCCCCGACCGTGATCACGAAGGGGACACAAACCCGTGGTCGGGCTCGTGGTCGGCCCGACCACAGCCCCGACCACACGCCGGGCACCGGACCTCGCCAGACCGACAACGACCGCTCAGGCAGCAGAACAGGAAGCCGGGCACCAGACGCCCGCAGACAGCGCCCGGAGAGAACCCGCCCGCCACCGGCGAGGGCTGCGCAGCCCCTCCAGGGTCCGGCTGGCACGGCCTGATCACGCACCGCCCTACCGAATGCGCAAGCCCGGCGCGGATGTCGCCCGGCCCTGTGCGCAGTCGTCCGCACATGCCGACTGCCCAGGCCCCCGGACCCGTTGCGCAGCCGCCTGCGCAACACCTGCCGACTCCGCTGCGCAGCACCGACTGCGCATCCCCAGACACCGCGACATCCGCACGGCCGGGGCCGACCACAGCAGCCCAATGCGCAAGTTGCCGGATCGTGACCGGTGGTCGGGGATCATGGCCGCCAGCCTGGTCGGGGGCGCCGGGTGAGCTGACGGCATGAACCTCACGCACCTCCCCGCTCCCGACGCCTCCGGCCACCTCGCCCCCGCAGGCACGCCCCGGCGCATCAGCGGCCACGCCCTCGTGATGTGCGGGGGATCCCGATGAGCCGCTTCGGGGCGGGGATCCGCCGCGGAGTGATGGCAGCGGATCAGTTCACCCAGATCGCCAACGGCCTGTTCCGCGATACCAGGCTGTCGTTCAAGGCGAAGGGGCTGTTCGGACTCATCAGCACCCATCGCACCGGCTGGCAGGTGACGGTCGCCGATCTCGTCCGCTCCGGCCCCGACGGCAGGGACGCCGTACGTACCGGCCTGAGCGAGCTGCAGAAGCACCGCTACCTCGTCCGCGAGCAGCTACGGCAGGAGAACGGGACGCTCGGCAAGACCGTCTACGCCATCACGGACCAGCCAGCCCATACCAACCCCGGTCCCCTGCAGACGGCCGGCACGGCGTTCGCCTCAGCACCAGCGGGCGAACCCGAGCCCGGCTTCGGGGCGGGGATCCGCCGCGGAGTGATGGCAGCGGATCAGTTCACCCAGATCGCCAACGGCCTGTTCCGCGATACCAGGCTGTCGTTCAAGGCGAAGGGGCTGTTCGGACTCATCAGCACCCACCGCACCAGCTGGCAGGTGACCGTCACCGACCTGGCACGCCGCAGCCGCGATGGCGAGGCCGCCGTGAAGAGCGGACTCAAGGAGCTGGGGAAGCACGGCTTCCTGCTCCGGGAACGCGAGCGCAACCCCGACGGCACCCTCGGCGCGGTCGTGTACTTCATCACCGACCTGCCCAGCCTGCAAAACAGCAGCTCACACCCGATGTCGGGTTTCCCACCGGTGGACAACCCGACATCGGATGACCGGCCCACTAAGAACACCAACAGAAAGAAGACCAACAAGCAGAACACCAGACCCCTCCGTCCACGCACCTCCGGCAACCTCACGCGCCCCCGCCACAGGACGGACCAGCCGGACGCAACGACCGAGCTCCTGGCCGACGACCTGCACCCCGGCATCAAGCTGCTGCTGGAGATCGGAAAGAGCCGGCCGGAACTCCTGCTGACCGGGAAACCGCTGACCGACCAAGGCCGCGTGGCCACCGCGATGATGGACGCCGGCTGGAGCCCCGCCCAGCTCCGCCACATCATCACCGGCCGACCCTTGCCGCACCCAGTGCTCACCTCGGTCGGCGCCATCATCGCCGCCAGGCTGCGAGCCGCCCAGGTCTACCCGCCGCCCGCCGCGCTCGAGAACATCCACCACGACCAGGCCGTGGAAGACGAGCAGCCAACACAGCCAACGACCGGCCACAGGCACACCGACTCCTCCGCCGACCGCACCGTGACCGAAGCCGTGACCTACCGGGCCCTCGTCGAATGCGCCAGCTGCGGAGTCCCCGGAACCGCCCCGGGCGAAGACCTCTGCCCGGCCTGCCTCGGCTGGCCGCCATGCCGAACATGCCACGGACCCACACCCCGGCGCGCACACCCCGACAGCGACGGCCGCTGCTTCACCTGCACCACCGCATCGGACCGCCTTCTGGAAGGAAGCACCCAGTGATCCACCGCACCTCAGCGACCGCCAGGATCGCTCAGCAGCTGGTCCCATTCGCGCGGCATCCGCAGCGCTGGGAGAGGGAACGAACCCGGGCTGTACGCGGCGGCCACGTCTGCGGCGGCGCCGGGTGCGACCCCGTACTGATCCGCGAACGGACCCCATGGGGATGGATCGACTGGACCGTCCCTGCCGACGGAAGTCTCCCCGACCGTCCCTACCGGATCGCAGTGCTCACGCCGACCGCAACACGCACCCAGCGCCTCGGCCTGCGCTGGCTGGCCAGGCGCCCCGCACGCCGGATCCAAATCGGTGCCGTGACCGTACGGACTTCCACCGTCGGCGCCGCGATCCTCACGAGCCTCGCCGCGGCCACGGCCATTCACGCAGCGCCTCTCGGCATCGTGCTGGCAGCGGCCGCCTCGGCCACGATGCTCGTGGAGCACCTGCCCCACCTTCTCGATGACCGGGCAGGGGAGAACATCCGGATAGCCGAGAACGAAGCGGCCTGCGGCTACCTACAGAGGCTCTCTGCCCTCCACACAGGCATCGTCCAAGCCGCTGCCAACAGCAGCCGATACGAGATACGGCGCGCCGCCCAGATCGGCCACCATCAGCTGTTCGACACAGCCGCGCTGCTCCGGTGCCACGACACCCTCTCGGTCTCCGCTGACCTCATTGCACGGGAACGGCTGATGCTGCAACTCGCCGTTCAGACCAGCCGGATCGCGGCATCGACGAAGAGCGACGCACCGTCCGCCTGAGCGCCCTGCCCTGGACCATCTGCCAGGGGACCACCCGAGCCGGCTCCTCTGTCGGGCAGCACGGAAGATTTCAGTGAGCGAGCCTGTGACCTGGGCGCTGAAATCTTCCGTGCGATGGCTCATGCGGGTTCGGGTGCAGCGATTGTTTCAGCGTTGGGTGGCAGTGGGTCAGCGTTTGACGCGGTTGCGGACAGCGAGGACCGCGAGGCCCAGAAGGACAGGCTCGGCCAGGCGGGAGGTCATCTCGATGTAGGTGCCGGTGGTGGTCAGGTCCTGGTCGGCGGATCGGAAGACCACCGAGTTGAGCGTGACGTTCAGGGCCTTGTCGAAACGCTCGCCGGTGAACCGGTTCCCCGTGGGGTTGTGCGGTTCGTCCTTGTCGATCTCGAAGGTGACTGTGCCTCCGCCGGCGGGGATGGTGCCGGTCGCTTCCTGCTTCGGGGCATCCTTGGGGAGGCCGACGCTCATCAGGAGCACGATGGTGACGAACATGGCGGCGGCGAGCCAGCCCAGGGCCCGGGAGGCGCGCAGGCCGTAGCCGGACAGCGCCCAGTAAGCGGTCAGAAGGCCTCGCTCGCTTCGGGGGATGTCGTCGGCGTGGCGGCGCATCTCCATCTCCCCGTAATAGAAGTCGGCGGCCCCAGGCTCATGCTTGCCATCCTCGAACGCTTTGCGCAGCGCGCGATACACCGGCGCCAGTTGCAACGGCCCGACGCGCCCGGCGCCGAACACCGCCACGTTCCAGCCCCGGGCCGCCGATGGCTCGCTCGCGCGCCAGTGGTGTTCTTCGGCGAGGGTGCGGCGCTGGGTGAACCACACCGGGCGCCAGCCCCGCCAATGCACTGCGGGCGGGACCGTGCCGAAGATGCAGGCGCCCTCCAGCCGCAGCTGGTCCAGATGAACGGTGCCAGTGAACAGGCACTCCGACAGGTCGACGTTGGCGAGCACCAGATGGGCCGCGTCCACCCCGCGCAGCGAGGCCATCCGCACCGTGGCGTCGGGCATGCTGGCAAGAGCCTGCTCTTCCACCGGCTGTCCGTCGGGGAGCACGAACGGGTCGGCCTCCGCAGCGATCGTGAGCGGGTATTCGAAGACCGCGTGGGCAAAGTCCGCTGTGGCGTAGCGTAGACGCAACTCGGCTGTTGATGACCAGTGAGTTCGCCGGCACTCCAGGCGGCGCGCGGCGAGCGAGAGGGTCGCAGGGCCACTGAACACCGCCCCGGCCAACGTCACCCGCCCGCCACACACCAACGGTCCGAGGTTGACCGACTGCTCGAAGGCCGCGTGGTTGAACTGGGCATCGCCTCGGAAGGTCGCCGACTCGAACCAGGGGTCGCGCTTGAAGGTCGCCTTCGTGAACCATGCGTCGCCCTGGAAGGTCGCCGACCGGAACCAGGCGACGTTCTGGAAGGTCGCCGCGCCGAACGAGGCGTCGCTCTGGAAGGTCGCCCACCCGAACCGGGCGTCGCTCTGGAAGGTCGCCGACTCGAACCGGGCGTTGCCGTGGAAGGTCGCCGACCGGAACCAGGCGTTGCCGTGAAAGGTCGCCGACTCGAACCGGGCGTTGCCGAGGTGGGGGTATCCCGTGGCTGGATCGCAGAGAGCGTCGAGGAGGGCATTGAGAAGGGGTTCGGTGAAGGGGGTGCCGCGGTGGTCAATGTGGGTGCCGGGGGTCAGGCCGGCCAGGTAGGCGTTGCGGTCGGCATCGGCCAGGTGGGCGAGACATGTGGGGTGGCCGGGAACCTGGAATACCGCGGCAGCCGATGGGGTCCTCCGGTGTAGTGCCGTGGCCACAGTGCGGCCAGTCAGGCGGAGTCGGGGACGGTTCAGGGCTCGGGTGTGGCATACCCGAAGGACGATCGAGCACGGTCGATGGTTGCTGAGCTCGACTCCGACACGGTCAGCACTGAAATCTTCGCTGTGGCACTGAAGGACGTACGGCTGTTCGTCGTCCGGCGCACGCCCTTCAACCGGCACGGGCAGGCTGCCGCGGCCCGGGTCCTTGAAATGAAGATGGCCGGTGCCGCGAAGCCGTGTGGCTTCGCGGCGGAGAGGTGGCTGGCCTCTCCATACCGGCCATCGTGCGGCGTCTGGCCCGCCGGGAGTTCGTCGATCCCTAAAACCAGAAGCCGCGGTCCTACGGTATCCCTCCTGCCGCGCGGTTACGCGCTGCAGTCAGGACGTCGAGGAGCGGCGCTCGGCCAGCTCCTGGAGGCGGGTGCGCTTCCAGCGCTGCTGACGGGGACGGCCGGCGCTGCCTCGGCGGTACTCGTATCCGTCGGGCTGCTCCAGGTCGGGCAGGTGCCCGTGTGCCAGCGTGCTGAGGAAGTTGTCGGTGCTGCTGTATCCGAGGATCCGGGCCGCCTCCGCCGCGTCGACCAGGTCCTCGCTTTCGTCCTGGCCGGCGGGCGGCAGGACCCCGCGTTCACGGGCTGCCGCGACGACGGTGGCCCGGCGCCACTTCTTGCGTGCCTGGCCGCGGCCGCCCTGCTCCTTCTCCCGGGCATCCGGCTCAGGAAGCTCGGGGATACGCCCCTGGTAGAGGGCGCTGGAGAAGGAAGCGGTGCTGCCGTAGCCGAGCAGGGACGCGACCTCGGCCGTGCCCAGCAGCTCGTCGGGGTCACCCTCGGCCGACACCTGGGGCAGCGCAGCAGCCGGGGAGGATCCGCGGCGGCCCTTGCCGGGCCGGCTGCTGATCCAGGCGACGATCGTTCCGCGCCGCCACATCGGGCCGTCGATGTCCGAGTCGGGCTCGGGGAAGTAACCGGGCCTGTCGCGGACATAGCCGTCGATGGTCGAGGTTCGGGTGTACCCGAGGAGCTTCGCTACCTCCCGCTTGGTCAGCAGCTCGTCCTGGTCCGCGTCGAGCACCGATGCCGGCAGCGTGCGCTTCTTCGGGGCGCGCTGTGCGAAGAACTGGGCGACCTCGGCGTGACGCCAGAACCGCTTCCGCCCCTCGGTGCGCGCGACCGCGGGGAAGCCGCTGTCCGGGGTATTGCTCCACTCGCTGATCCGGGGCTTGCTCGTGCCGAACTCGGACACGATCTCAGCGGTGTCCACGAGCCGTTCGGCCTGAGACATCACAACCCCTTTGGAGACATCAGAAAGACGGTGCCGGCGCCCGGCCAGGTGCGACATGTTCGATAATGCCAAAGTGGGTGGGGGTGTGTCCAGTCGCCGAAGGACCGATCTACCGCAATTCCTCCGGAAGGAGGCAGGCGCCGAACAGAGCGGCCCGCTCCTCCAGCTCCGAGTACGCAATCGCGGCCGGCGCAGCCTCCCACGTGGCAAAAGCCAGCGTGGAGACCGCCTCACCACGGGTCATCCCCATCTCCCACGGCACGCCTGCAACGGCACACCGCTTGGCGAGCTCTTGGTCGGACAGCCCTGTAGCTTCCCGGCCGACGCCGGAGCGGACGTCCGCGACTCCTTCGCACCAGGCGCGGTGGCCCGTGGCGAGCAGGTCCTGCAGCGATTCCCGATCGCTCAGGTCCTGGGCGCGGGAGGCGAGGCCGAGAAGCAGGGCGGTGGGGTTGGTGTCCATGGTCATATCTCCTTCATTTCACTGTAGGGCGGTGGCGGTGTGTGCCGGGCCGAGTCCGGACGGACCCGGCCCGGCACACAGGAACATCAGCTGCGGACGGCGCATCCGTTACACGGTGCGCGGCCACCACGGAGCGCCAGCCCGGGTTTCTTGCGCGGCTCCCTCTTCAGTGCCGTACGCACCTGCTGCTGCAACGCGTTGAACTCCGGGCCGTCGTCGGCACAGACAACGCCGGGATCCGGAGCCCCGCAGGCCTCGGCGCGCCGGATCAGGTCGGTGATACGCCAGTCCGCACGGAAGCTGTCGCCCCGCACCTGCTCGACCTCGGCATACAGAGCGGCCAGCCGCGGCCGCCGAATGAGAGAAAGCAGCACATCCCGGCGAGAGGCGAAGACACACAACGAGCAGGAACATCGGGAGGTCCCGGCCCAGTCGGCAGCACCAGGTACAGAGTCGTACGTCCAGCAGTACGGTACCGGCGCGCCGACGTGCCATTCCCTTACCGCTGCGGTCGGCCACTCCTTGACCGGCAGCCACTCGTCGACAACCCGAGCTCCATTGGCCTGCACCCTGCGGAAAGCCGCGCGCTTCCTGCGATCGGGCCCCTCGTCGCTGCGCAGACCCATGACCTTCAGGATCCGTACGGGGCGCCCGAGTTCGCGGCGCAGATTTCTGACCAGTGGAGTCCAGGCGCTGGAGATCACGCTCTCCTTCGCGTGCTTGCGGCAGTACGGACTGCCCATCCGGGGGAAACGGCCGTACGCCGCGATCTCGGTCAGCAGGCTGTGCGGTACCGGGGTGCCGTTAGGGCCCGGCATCGTGCGGGCGACCTCCACGTGACGGTCGGCCGGCACTCCGAAGGTGCTGCTCTGCAGCGCGGCGAGTTCGGACACCCCCGGGTACCGGATGCCGTCGATGACCACGGCCGGCCACTCCAGGACACCGAGGCTGGCGTGGTACGAGACGACCCGGTCGGTTACGCCGTGGGCCTGGGCAGCTTCCATGAACTCGGCCATCATTACCGCGCTGTCCTTGCCCCCGGAAAGCTGGGGAGCGAGAAGGTCGTACGAAGTCAGGTCAGGCGTGGTGGCCGGGGGCTTGAGAAGGGAGGAGGACATGGCAGCTCCTATGCGAGGAGAAGCGGACAAGAAGACTGGGCGTGCGGGACCGGCGGGCGGTCCGTGCGCTGCTTTTGGGGCTGGGACGACGACGGGGCAGCAGAGGGCCTTGGACTTGGTCCTTCCGCCCCGCCGACCCGCGGAGGGCGTAGCCGGTGCCGCTACAGGCGGGCGCTGGCGAAGAGGGTCAGCTGGCCTTCCGAAACCCCCGGGCAGCTGGAGGGCAAAAGACGCTGTTGTCCCAGCGGCACTTCCTCGCGAGCCGTGTCGAGGGACGGCTCGACGGCTGCAGAGTGCTTGCAGGGACAGATCCACCGGCAGGGATGCTGCGCCGGGCCGTACTGGATCATTGCAACGACAAAGCCGCTGCGGTCCGTGATGGTTCCGGCATCCTCGTCGGGTCGGGGGCCGTTGGCGCTGGAGCACTGGGTGTGGTGACCCGTGGCGCAGGGATGGCAGGTTCCGCGCTCGCACGAGCACCAGCGGAAGAACCCGCGGGGGTAGGCGTCCTCGATGCGGCGCAACCCCTTGGTCCAGGCGTTCGCGCGGACCCATGCGGCCTCGTCGTCGGTCATCGGGGACGGTACGGAGGAGGGGACGGGGTCGAGGATGCCCATGATCGAGGCGCCAATCAGGCGGAGCAGAGTTGTCATGCGTTGTCTCCAAGTGCTGTCGGGGGGAAGGGAGTTCGTCCATCCATGTCAGGAGCCGGGGGAGGTTGGTGGTGGGGTCGAAGGTGAGGCAGGTGCCGTCGCAGCTGGTACAGCCGAAGTCCTGGCGGTGGGAGACGTGACGGTTCGTCGTTCCCTTCTCGGGATTCCAGGGCTCGGCCGGACGGCCAAGCCCTGGGGACGGCCGGGGCGTCAGAGCAGTTCGAGTGCGCGCTTGAGCCGGTTGAGGTCCGGGCATGGGACCGCGCGGCCCTCGGCGAGCAGGCGGGCGTTGCCGCTGGAGCGGAGGCTCCCGTCGGCGGGCGTGGCGAGCAGGGGGCGGTGGAGGGCGACGGCGGCCTCCGCGGTACGGGTCGCTGTGGTGTGGTCCAGGGCCTCGACGAGGATTACCGCGCGGGCGAGAGCGGCCACCAGAGCGGCACTGGCTTTGAGCGTTCTGCCGCTGGCCGCGGTGCCGGGTCGGTAGAGACTGACCACTGCGCCGCCTCGTGCCGGGATGGCACCGAGCAGCTCGTCGTGGGTGTGCGGATGAGCGTGGTCCAGACCGCGTGGCAGGACGGCCAGTGTTGCCCGCCCGATCCGGGCGGCGGCCTGGTGGGCGGCGGACTCGATACCGGCGGCGAGCGTCGCGGTGACCGTGTGCCCGGCCTCGGCGCTGGCGGAGGCGAAGACACGGGTCCGGGCGACGGCCTGGGCGGTCGCGTGGCAGTTACCGGCCACGGCCACTGGGCTGGCGGTCAGCTGCGGCAGATGATCGTGCCCGCGGACCCACAGACCGGTCGGGCAGACGGAACCGAGATCTGCCAGGGCGGTGGGCCACTGGGGATCCGAAGGAATGACGAACTGGCAGACCAGCTGCGCGGCGGCGAGTTCGTCCTCGGCCCTGTACCGGGTCAGGCGCCCGCTGGAGTCGAAACGGACACGCTGCTCCCAGACCTCTGCGGCGGAGCACCGGGAGAGGTCGGCGGTGAGCTGGGCGGGGGAGAAGTGGGCGGTGAGCGCGGCGCGGGCGGCGCGTTCGGACAGGGCGGTGGGCACGGCGAACCTCCGTGACGGGTCGCGGCCGGCGGACATACCGGTGCCGCGAAGAGGGCGGTGAGTTCGAGAGAGGGCGGTCAGCGGCCGGTCGTGGGCGCGGCGACACTGGAACTGCTCGGGGCGGGCCACGGCCAGCGGCTGTCCATTGCCGGGTGTGCCGGTCCGCTGCGAGGCGCAGCGGACCGGGGCACTGTGGTCAGGTGCTGACGGGAGCGAGCCCGGTGAGAACAGCGGGCAAGGTGTCGTCGATGTAGGCGACGTGGTGGGCGAGGTCCACGCCGACCTGCGCGGAGTCGAGGTGAAGTCGGTTGCCGCGCAGGGCCAGGTGACCGGTGACGATCACGTGCACGGCGTCGGTGAGGCATTCGGCGACGTGCCGGGCCAGGGGGCCGATGACGGTGCAGATGACCGGCACTGGTTCTCCGTCGTGCCACTGGCGGCGCGAGCGGTCGAATTCGCGGGGCACCTGCATGACGGTGAACCGGGCGGCAGGCGTGCCGCGTTCGGTGTGGCGCAGATGCACGGTTCCGTGGATGCGGCCGCGTACGGCGGCGGGGGTCTCTCCGCTCATGGCGGTACTCCTCGGTGTGACGAACAGGGCGGTGGGTGCCCAGAAGCCATCCAGGCATGTTTCATAATACGTAAACGATGGGTCGGCGTCACCCTCTTTCTCCTGGGCGGCGAAATCGCCCACCCCGCTCAGACCAGCCGCAGACACACCGACGTTCCCGGCTGTCCTCTCCGGCGGGCGGGCCTGCCGCCGGCCCACGTACTCGGCAGGCCTGGTGCCTTGCGGCGGGCTGTGCAAGGGGTGCTCTGCTGACATCCCGGGGCCCTCGGCTGGCTGCCGTCCCGGACGATTCCCGCGGGGCACCCCAGCAGAGTTCAGCGACGCGCCCAGCTGCCGGAAGTCCTATGCCTTCTCGCTGTCGTCGAATACGACAGTGTCTTCAACTACGACACGCAGCGGTACCGTGCCGTCAGGCCGGACAAGCCGCTGCGCGGCGCTGTCGAGGTGGACGGACACCCTGAAAGCGCCGCCCTGGTGGTCGAGGTAGGCGAACACCAGGACGCCGCCGACCTCCGCGCATGGCGGGTCTTCGTGCGTTGCCGGGCGGAACACGGCGCTGCGGTTGGCCTGGGAGCAGGTGATTGCGTCGGGGAACCGGTAGCCGAGCGCGGCGGACCCGCAGTAGCGATATGCCGTGGCGGGCGGTGTGTTCTGGGTGGGGGGCATGGTGGGCCTTTCTGTCGGGCAGGGCGGAAGGAAGCACGGGCGGTGCACCAGACTGAGTCAAGGCTCCAGATCGAGGGCGGCGCGCAGCAGTGCGAGCAGCGAGGCATGGCCTGGGGGCAGGGCAGCCTCCCGGAGGACTCTTTTGCGCAGGATGGGCGCGTTCAGACTGATCCCGACCGGAGCGACTGTGCTGGGATGCGGGGCCAGTCGGTAGTGCCGGGCGGAGATCATCCAGGACTCGTACCGATCGGCCGGCCGTCCGCTGCGGGCGGAGTGGCCCTTGTCCGGGGCCTGTACGGGACAAGGGCAGGAAGGGTCGGGGCAGGGGCGGCTTGCTGGGTGGGCGGTGAGCACCGAGCGGGTGCGGTACTGCATGGCGGTGCCGTTGAGCATCGGGCAGTGTGCGACGGCGTAGGGCTGGCACTCCGGGTGCAGCGCGGGTTCGGGTGAGTAGCCCTGCTCCTGGTCGGTGGGGCGGACGATGACGAAGAACCGTTCCTCAAGGGGCTGGGAACAGATCTGGCACAGACGTTGGAGGAAGGCGAGGCGGGCACGGTCGGCGTCCAGGCTGCCGAATGCGGCGTGCCCGTTGTGGATCAGGGAAATCCATGGCACGACCAGACCGCCGGCCAGTGGCCGGGCGAGACAGCGCACGGGGATCGCGGGGCTCATCTGAGTCAGATCCTTTCGCAGGGTTTCGGTGGGGCCGGGGACAGCGCTCCGAGCGCTGTCCCCGGCCCCGGGCCAGCCCTGGGGCGGCCGGACGGGAACCGGCTGCCGGATGACGGAGTCGGGGGGTGGCCGGGCGCCGGGACGCTCGGTACCCGCTGGGTGCGCTTGGGTCAGCCGAGCGGGTAGAGCACCAGGGCGGCGCGGGCGCCTTCCGGGATCGCCCCGAACAGGTCGCGCAGTTCGGCATCGGCGGCGAGTTCGCTCTCCAGCGGATATACCTCGCCGGCCAGGCCGTGAACGGGGTAGTAGCGGCCGCGCGCGTACGAGCCGAACGGCGAGTAGAGGTTGCCCTCGGCGTCGCGGGAGAGTACGACCAGGGTGTCGCCGGGGAGGCGGGCCCAGTTGCTTCCGATGAGATGGCGCAGTGTGTCCAGGGTGAGCAGCTGGATTCCTTGGTCGTCCGGCAGCGTGGGCTCAGCAGGGCTGGGGGTGGGCATGGCGGCCTCCGCGCGGAGTTTGATCGGGTGCGGGTGACGGCCGGGCGCCCTCGGGCGCCCGGCCGGAAGAACCAGAAGGGTCAGGCGGCGGATTCGCTGCTGGCGGCATCACCCCGGTGCGGCGCGAGTGCCTGCTCCTCGACCTCGGACAATCGGTAACTCCCCTTATCGTCCTGGCCGAGCTTCTCCAGGAGCAACAGGTAGGCGGCCTGCTGGGGAGTGAGGCTCTCCCACAGGAAGCAGACATCCATGCGGGCGTCGTTCCAGCCCTTCGGATCCCGCATGTCCCGCTCGAAAGCGGCGGCGACGTGTGCGAACAGGACATGTGCTGTCCGGGCCTTGGTCAGCGTGACCAGCTCCGACAGCCGCACCGGTTCGAACTGTGACTCGGGCAGCTTCGCCCCCAGGAAGCGCGCCACGTCCTCGGCCTCCCGTCGCTGTGCCCACTTGCCGTAGAAGCGGGGCAGGTCCAGCAGCGTTTCGACCGTGAACCGCCAGGCCTCCTCGGGCAGAGTCTTGCTGCCGCGCACCAGCCGGGTGACGAACTCCTGGCGAGGGCCCGAAGCGGCCTTCCACGCCCGGTTGCACGCGGTGACGCGGGCCCGCTCGGCGGCCTTCTTCTCGTCCTCGGCCGTCTTCTGGGGCTTCGGCCTCGGGCGCGTCTTGTGTCCGTGGGGGCCAGGGTCGGCGCAGAACCACACCGGCTGGTGCTCCTCGTCGAGCCGGGCACTGTGGCCGGGGCAATCCTTGTGGTTGCCCTCGGTGAGCGGGTTGCCCAGCGTGGTCGTCAGGTCCGTGAGCGGCTGGGCGGAGATCCCTCTCCCCGTATGCCACCTGCGCGGGCAGCAGAGGGATCTCCGCCTTTTCCAGCGCGGCGATCGCCCCCTTGCGGGCGGTGCGATCGGCCTGCTCGGCCTTGAGCAGCGCAAGCTCCTGGTCCCAGTGGCCGCGCCCGCCGACGTCCTCCGCCTCGTCGCGGGCCCGCGCCCGCAGGAGGCGGTCCTGCGCGCCGGGAACGTCCTCGACTTCGGCGAGCTGGGCGATCTGTTCCAGGTCCATGCCCCCGGCCGATGCGCGGCGCAGGGCGGCGTCGTCGAGCTGCTGCGCGCGGCCGAGCCGCTTGCCGGTGCCGCGCTTGAGCCCCAGGGCTCGGGCGGCTGCCTTCTGCTCGACCTCGTCCATCCCGATCAGGGAGAGTTCGGCGGCCTTCAGGGTGTCCTTGGGCGACATGCCCTGGCGCTGGTGGTTCTCGATCAGGGACAGGAACCGTGTCCATGCGTCCCGGCCGACGAGGTCAGTGCGGACGAACGCTTTGATCTGCCGCCTTTCGTGCCCTTCGGCCCCGGCGGTGGCGTTGGCGATCTGCGCGGCCTGGGTGCGCCGCCAGCCCTTGAATGCGCCGTAGGTGCCGTCCGGCAGGGGGCGGACGCTGACCGGGTCCTGGACACCGACGGCCTTGACCGAGTTGATCAGGTCGGCGTCGGGTTCGGTGTCGTGCTCGCGGGCGTTGCAGTCGTCGCGGACGATGCTTTCCGGGTCGATCAGGATGGCGGTCGAGGTCTCCTCGTCGGTGCTGACGGGGGCGGTCCTGGCTGTCGTGGCCATGTCTGGCCTCCTTGTGCGTGTTGACGGACTTTCAGCGGTGTCGGGAGGGCGCCACCCTCTCGACATGTTCCATAATACGTGACCCGTGGGTTGGGGCAACCGAATTTCTCAGACCACACCGCAGGTCGGGACAGGCTTCGACGCCGCGCAGCATGCACGGAACAGGCATACACGCTGCGCGTTCCCCCTTGGAGGCGGGGGATGGATGCCACCTGCCCGGTACAGGACACACCTGCGGTCCTCGTTGAACAAGGGCGTGGGTGGGGTAGGGCAGGCGTACCGGGGCATGGGAACCTCCTTGGTCGCACGGGGCAGAGGTGCGTTCCAAGGGATGCTGACGGTCATCCGTCGGTGCGGGTGATGGCGTCGCCGCCGGCCGCGGGCGCCAGCCTTTCCGGTGCTGTCTACACTGGGGATGCTTTCCGTGGCCCTCGGGCCGGTGTTGGGGAAGCGTCGGGCCGGTGGATGCCGTCACCCCTCGGGGGTGTCCCACCGGCCCTCTGTCGTGTCCGGGGCCGGGCCTGCCCGGTCCCGGACACGTGAGCGGTGGTCGGCTTCGGTGGCCCCGCCTCGATGGCGGGGCCGCACAGCGGGGGCTACTTCCGCGCGTCGCGCACGGCGGTGAACCGGGCGGATTCCACCTCGTCCCGGAACCGCTCCTCTGCGGAGTCGGCAAGCACGGTCGCGGTCTCGCCGTAGTGCGCGGCCGCCATGAGGATCTCAGTGACCGTGCCGACCACGGCACTGCGCGCGCGTGTGTCCGCCGCCGTGTGCACCTTCACCGGGCGGGCGGTCGATGCGGTTTGGTAGTCCCGGTACTGCTCCGCCCACCCGGCGGGCAGCTTCTCGACGGCCAGCAGGGCGCTGTCCAGGACGGTGTCAGGGGTGTACCAGCCGTCGGCGTGGTGCAGGACATCCACGAGTGCGTCACGGAGCGCCACCGTGCCCTCGTACAGGGGGTCGGCGTCGGTCGTGTGCACCTCGTTGGCGTAGTGGAGCCCCCGCAGAACGCGGTCCTCGATGCTTCGGTGGGTGGGGGCCTCGCAGAGGTGGATGCGCACGATGGCCGCGCCGCGTGCCGCTCGGTGAGCGTGAGTGTCGTTCATGTCGCTTCCTTCCGGGGGGTGTTGGGGGCACCGGGGTGGGGTGCCGTTCCCCACCTTGATGACATGTTCCATAATACGTGACCCGTGGGTTGGGGCAACCGAATTTCTCAGACCACACCGCAGGTCGGGACAGGCTTCGACGCCGCGCAGCATGCACGGAACAGGCATACACGCTGCGCGTTCCCCCTTGGAGGCGGGGGATGGGCGCCACCTGCTCGGTACAGGACACGCCGCAGTCGACACACCTGCGATCCTCGGCCAGCGCGGGCCGTGCGGGGCGATGGGGCCTGGGCATGGGAAACCTCCTTGGGCATCAAGCGGCGGTGGTGGGGGCGGCGGGGCTTACGGGTACCAGTGGCCGGCGTTGTTGCGGCGACGGATGTACATCTCGGCGTGTGTTCTCCAGGTGAGGTCGCTTTTGGGCAGTGGGTAGCGGACGACGGCCCCGCCCCGCTCGGTCGCGATGACTTCGCCGGGGTCCGTGCAGGTGACCTGCTGGACACTGATGTGGTCACCCACGCGAAGGCCGAGGAAGTCGGGTACGGAGGTCGTGGCGATGTTCTGCCACCACCAGGCCCACGCCTTCGGGTTGCCGCGCGGTGCTTCTGGCATCGGCTCGTATAGGTCCCCGGGCCGGTAGTCGTACACGTATCGGTCGTCGAGCGCGTACTTGGTGAGGCTGAGAGTGGGGCTATAGAGGTGCCCTCGATCAAAGGCGGCCGGAACGCTGGACTGGGGCAGTACGGACATGGGGATTCTCCAAGAGGCGTAGGCCTGTGGTACAGGTGATGGGCATGGGGCGGTCGGCTTAGTGCTCGGCGTCGGCGTGGTAGTCGTCGGCGGTGTATCCCGTGTCGCACCAGGAGAGGCAGAGCTGCCCGGGGGCGGCTCCGCACGTCTCGCACTCCTCGTCGAAGTCCTCGGGGCGGAACGGCTGCCGGATCATGCGGCGTCCTTGATCCGGTCGGCCACCATGCGGGCGGACAGGACCGGAGTGGTCATCAACAGCTCTCCGCAGCTGGCCCGCCAGATCTGCGAGGAATCCGACCCGGAGATCTGAAAGTTGGTCGCCGGGCTGACCCGCCACGTACGGCCGCGCAGGTCGGTGACGGTGTAGGTGAGGAACTGCGGGTCAACCGGTCCGTTGTCGCTCCAGGTGAGCCCGGCGGCCGTGAGGGCGCTGCCGAGCTGGGCGCGGCGCTCGGGGGTGGCGTGTGCGAACGATGCCATGCGATATCCCTTTCGTCATGTTCCATAACACCTCAATCTTCGAGTGGGGCAACCGCTTTTCCTGAAGCTGCCCCACCCCACCGGTTACCGACGCACCCTAGGTTCTGTCGTCAAATGTCAGGCCCACATCAGGAGCGATGCGAGAGCGACTGCTGCTTGGTAGGACTCGGCGGTCTTGTCGTAGCGGGTGGCGATGCCGCGCCATTGCTTCAAGCGGTTGAAGCAGCGTTCGACGACGTTGCGCTTTTTGTAGAGCTGCTTGTCAAAGGCCGGCGGGCGCCCGCCGCGGCTTCCTCGCCGGAGCCGGTTTCGGATCTGGTCGGCCCGTTCCGGGATGGTGTGTCCGACACCTCGCTGTCTGAGCCAGGCGCGGATGGCTTTGGAGCTGTAGCCCTTGTCGCCCAGGACGTGGTCGGGCCGAATCCGTGGCCGTCCCGGTCCGGGGCGGGGCACCCGTATCGCGTCCATCACGGCAGTGAACTGGGTGCAGTCGTTGGCGTTCCCACCAGTGACAGTGAAGGCGAGCGGACGTCCCAGGGCGTCGCAGGCCAGGTGGATCTTGCTGGTCAGACCGCCCCGGGAGCGTCCGAGCGCGGGGCTGCGAAGCCCCCTTTTCGGGCTCCGGCGGCGTGCTGGTGGGCCCGGACGGCCGTGGAGTCGACCGACACGAGCCAGTCGATGTCCCCGGCCGCGTCCGCCTTGGCCTGGGCGGCCTGGAGCATCCGCTCGAAAGTGCCGTCCAGGGCCCACCGGCGAAATCGGGTGTGCAGCGTGGCCCACGGGCCGTACCGCCCAGGCACGTCCCGCCAGGCCACCCCGGTGCGGAACTTCCACACGATGCCGTTGAGAACGGTGCGGTCGTCCAACCGCTTCCGACCCCGCAGCGACGCGGGCAGCAGCGGCCGGACGAACTCCCACTCGGCGTCCGACAGTTCATGACGACGTATCACCCGACCATGATCCACCAGGCGAGATCATTTGAAGACACCGCCTAGAGGCGCATAAAAACGTTCCTCCTGGACGGAAGTGCGGAAAGTGCCTGGTGGTCGCGATAGTCGGACACCTTCACGTAACCGCCCGGCATCGTGTCCAGACGCAGTTGGTCAGGTCCCCAGTTCTCGATCAGGCTCGCGGAGAGACTCTCGATGTCGTCCGCCTCAACCAGGTTGGCCCAACCGGTCAGGCCGTCGCCGAACAGCCGCCGCCACCCCAGGAGGATGGGGAGCAGCTGCCCGAAGTCGTCGACCAGGGCGAGCGCGCGGGCCTCGCGCGGACCAGGACACTCGGCGAAAGCAGGAACGTCGGGGCGAGTGCGCTCACCCAAGGTCATCAGCCAGCGCACGATCACACCTTCTCCTTGGTTCCGGGGTACACCTGGGTTCCCTTGCGGCGGCCGCGGCCGCGCCGCTGCTGGGCGCGCAGAGATGCGATCTCGGCCCAAGTCCTGTCCGCACGTGCCCTCTCTTCAGCGGCGCGCTCGGAGTAGTAAGGGGCCTCCCACGCCAGAACGCGGATGTGGCGGGCCAACGACCCCTCCCCGTCGGCCAGCAACAACAGCAGTACAGGGTGCGGGTGGACCGTGAACCAGCGCAACGCAGCCCACCAGGCGGCCACAGCGGCCTTCCCCGCCCGGCGGGCGGCCTGCGACTCTGCAGCGAAGCGGACGGCATCGGTGTCCGCCTGCGCAGCGGCCCAGCTGAGGAACCGCAGCAGCCCAGGTGTCTTGCGCAGCCTGGACGCATCCAGGATCAGGGGCAGGTCATCGCGCTGGGCTACGTTCTGGGCGCACGCGCTCAGAACGGCGGTGAGCGTTGAGGCAGTCTTCGGTGACGGTTCGTTGCCGGCGGCGGTCGACAGCGGATTCACGGATACCTCGGGGCGCCCGTCGTCCCCGTGGGGGTAGCGGGTCAGGCTGCCGTGATATCCGCAACGGCTGTTGGCGAGCCGCGGCAGGGCATCGTCGGGGGCGGTGGTCTGGAAGGCGTCGACCGGACCGAGACAAGCACGGACGGCGGTGAACTGGTCCCAGTAGTACGGATGGTTGGTCCCAGTGACGTGCACGCTGCCGCGCATGGCCCCGTTCAGCTCGAACACGACTGAGTCCGTGCTCCGGGGGCCGGCGGTGGCGCGCACAGCACCGGAAGGCGTATCGATCACGAGGACATCGGTTGCCGCGTACGCGCGGCGGCGGACAGCTGTATCACCGGGACACGTCAGAGCGCGATGATTGGGGCGGTCGGGCTGGTTGCAGTGCGGGGTGGACATGGCGAACCTCCAAGATCGAAGAGTGAGGGCACCGGCTCAGCGCGCGACGGGACGGCGCCCCCCCCCGCAGCGCACCGGGCCGGTCAGAGAACAGGGCGAATTCGGGCCTGCTGGCCCAAGCGGCACGCTTCCGGCAGGACTCCGCCGAAGCGACCGCATAGGTGGTGCTCAGGTGCGTGCGGCCTGCCAGGCTCGCTCGTTCCATTCGCGGGTGAGGTCGTCTGCGTATGCGACCTCGCGCGCGGATTCGCTGTCCAGGGCAGCCACGACCAGCACCTTGCCCCGCATTTTGTCGGCGAGGCGTCGGGCAGCGGCGGCCTGATCCTGGCGCTCGGCCTCGTCCTCCGGCACGCGCTGTACCAGGGAGATACGGCCGTCACTGGCGAACATCACGATGTAGCGGTGGAAGTCCTCGATCCGTGACGGGCGGGCTGGGCCGGCCATGGTGTCGGCCAGCGTGGCGCGGGCCTCGGCGAGCAGCTTCGCCACTTCCTCGGTTGCCTTCACCCCACCGGTGCGCCGGTGATACGGGTTGCGGCTGTAGTAGAGGCGGGCCTGGTCGCGAGCGGGGGCGAACTCCAGCGGGGCGTAGATGCTGATCAACCGGCGGGCGTATTCGTCGTGCTGATCCCGCTTGGCCTGGGCAGCGAGCGCGAGGTTGGTCACCTTGCCCTGCTTCCAGCCCAACGCGGCAGCGGCGCACGACGTGCCGTAATAGACGACGTCCTCAGCGGTACCGTCCTCGTTCCCGTCAACGTCAAGCGGCATCATCGCGACCGTGCGCTTGAGTCCGCGACGGCCACAGCAGCCGCACTCGCTGAAGTCATCGACGATGCCCTTAATCTTCCACTTCGCAATGGACATGAACGGCCTTTCGTGGGGCGGTGGGCGGGGGCGCAGCGGGGCAGTCCGCCGGCATGGCCCTGGCGCGAGGAGTGGCAGGTATGTACTGCGCGCGGTCTGCTCCGCAGACGCGACGCGCTGCCGCTCCGCGGCAGGGTCCGGCGGGGAGCGCTCCGCGCTCGGGGGCATGTCGGCCGCTGCTGGCCGGTGGGACCGGGCGGGCACCCGCAGGGGATGTACGGATGCCCGTCCGGCGGTCAGGGGGTCAGACCGTGGTGAGGGCGAATGCCTTCTCCATCAGTCCGCTCGCGGTGCCGTTGATGACTCGCTCGGCGCGGGCGCTCATCTTGTCGGCGGCGGTCAGACCGTGGGCCGGAGCGCGGTGGTTGGCGTACTCAGTGAGCGCGTTGTACCCAGCCCACCGGGTGCCACGAATACCGGCCTGCGTGTCAGCGACAGCGAACAGATTCGAGATGGCTCCCCAACGCTGCCGATGGTTGGTCTTCTTGCGCTCGCTGTCGTTGTCCTGGACCGGCCACAGTTGGTCGACGACGGCCCGAAGCTCGTTGAGCGTCATCTCCTCCTGAACCATCCGCTCTGCGGCCTTCTCGAACTCCTCGGCGTAGCGGAACGTGAGCCCCAGCGCGCTGCGGGCCTGTGCGATCCGGGCTTTGGCCCCGGCGGTGTGCCGCACAACATAGGACGAACGCGCACCCGTGAGCGCCGCGCGCAAGGTGTTGGCGCACACGACCCGGACCGGTGTCACGACGACGCGGAACGCTGAGCTTCCGTCATGGGAGTTGAACGCGGCGATGTAGAGCCCGATCTTGTCATCTCCGCCGACCGTGAGCGTCTCGGGCATCTTCATCGTGAGGAACACCTGCTTGCCGTTCCGGAGTGACCCGGCGGTCTCGAAGTGCGCTCCGGACTCGTCGGCAAGGAGGTTGAGAAACTCGGCGTGCTCCTCGTTCTGTACCGGGTGGTAGTCGCTGCCGACCACGCCGAGCGTCTCGGTCCGGCCGGTCTTCGGGTGCGTTCGGGCGGTCGCGAAGTGCTGCGGGATCTCCACGGGAGTGGTTCCCCCGGTCGTGATCTCGGTAGCAGTCAGGGGCAGCAGACGCACGTTCCAGCCGGAGAGGGAAGCAAGGCGCATCGCCTCCTCGGCGGTCATCGCGCCATCGGTCACGATGCCCAGGCGGTGCCATGCGCTCGTGTTGGCCGAGGCGAAAGCGGCGGTGCCATCGGCGAACTTCTCGATCTGGTGAGCCATGTGAAGGCTTCCTTTCTGGTGACGAACTTTTGGCGAGTCGGGAGGGAGCCACCCTGCCGACATGTTCCATAATGCCTATCTTGCGGGAATGGGGCAACCGAATAAACCGGGCCACCCCACCCCCCGAGCCGGGGGCTGTCGCACTCCGGCCAGCCGACCGCCCTAGAACTGCCGAGGCAGCGCCGTGATGCTTTCCGCGCGGACCCAATGCAACCTATGGCGGAATCGACCGTGCGCGTACTCGCTGAGGCGGTAGAGAACCGCCTCCCTCCCCTGGGCGTTGAGTTCGCGGTCAATCCGCGTCACCCAGTAGCGCCCGTGACAGCTCTCCTGGCTGCCGTGATAGCTCACCAGCTGACCCAGCTTGGCGCCGGGCTCCTCTGTCACCAAGTCGGCCAGGCCTGCCAGGGCAACACCGAACTTGTGCGGGGGAAAGGGCACGTCGGCCAGTGCGGGCCCGGTGTGACCGGTCCGAACACCCGCGATCCATCCCACGTCGAAAAGAGGGCGGGCGAGCTCGCGCACGGTGCGCGAGAACTTGGCGTTCGGGGCGAGTTGCTCCAAGGCCGACCGGAAAGCGGCCTCCATCTGCTCTCGTTCGGCGTCGCTTGCCGGGGCGGAACGAGAGGGCTCGATACGTGTCGTGTCCACTGCGGTCTTCCTCTCCTGCGGTCGGGGCAAGGCTGGGGACGTCCGGGGGTCCGCACTACCGGACCCCCGGAAGAAGGAACTACTTCAGCCCTCGCGTCCGCAGGAATTCGCTGATGCGGAACGCGACAACCCGCGCGGAAAGGGACGCTCCCTTGATCGAGCCGAGAATGCGCGGACCGGTTTCGCTGTCATGAATGACATGGAATTCGAAACCGGTCTCCACGGGGAGCATTACCCGAACGGGACCGGCGTTGGTCTCGAACCGGACGGACGTGGTCTTCTCGTCCTGGTCGTGCACGATCGTGGCCTCGCGGAGCAACTCCGGACGCGGCAGGTAGTTTGCGATGCTCCGGGCCCGCAAAGCCTGCGGAGCGTTGATCGCGTCCCTGCTGCGGGTGACCTTGCCTTCGCTGATGACGATCTCCACGGTGACACCTCTCTGTTGACGAACCTTCGGCGATGTCAGAAGGGCCCCCCTTCCGACATGTTCCATAATACAGCAGGTGGGATCTGTTGCACCCCGCCACGCGCAAAGTCCTGCACCATCTCCTGCACCATCTCTTGACCCCACCGGGTGACCGTCTCCAGAAAACCCCAGGTCAAGCACGCTATTTCCATGGTCGGGGAGCGCGACATCCCCTCTGCTGCTGCTCCCCCGGCCCGAATTAGGAAAGGTGGGGGGGCGGGCGTGGGGCGGCGCGGCATCCTCGGGGATCGACGCCGGATCTTCTGGGTTGCGCGTCGGCGGGGCCTCCGCGCTCGGGTGTTGGCGGGCCCGGTTCGTGTGCGGCCTCACTCTCTCCCCCGGGTCCGTGCTGCGCCACAACAGGGGGACCATGCCTTCCGGTTGTCCGGGCTCTGAATTCTCTTTGCTCTGTATCAGTCACTGTGGCGTGGTCACTGCTTTTCGGTCTGCTCTTCTCTGGCTGTGCTGAATTCTGTGTGCGGCTGATTTGTGGTCAGCTCTGTTAGGGCTGGGCCTGTGATCTGGCTTATTTCGTGGGGGGCGTGTTTTCACAGTCTCTACCCTGCATCACGGAGTGATGCAGCAAGTTTGTCCAATGCGGCCTTACTGTTGGGTAGTTTGGTCGTACAGGGTCAGGAGGGGTCAAGTGATGGCATGTCAGAAACTCTCGCCCCTCACTCCATAGATTCACTGATGGATTGTGAGACATCCCACCGTCACCACCCTTTGCAGCCAGCCATCTTGAACCTTCACGACAAGAAAACCGAAACACGCCTAAAACCAGCTCAACTAAAACCCAGGATTGCGCATGAATTCCGGAGGAATTCATAAACCATTCCGGAGGAATGGTTTAAACCCCGGAGGGGTTTATCGTCTTTACGACCCGTAGGGTCGTGCGTCGTTCCTCCGGAGGAGGACGCGCGCTGGAGTTCAGGCGTGAGCTCCTGCGGCCGGGGGAGCGGTGGTGGCGGTGTCGTGCGCGCGGTGGGGGCCGGTACGAGGGCGGGGGCGG
>NZ_JBSFBQ010000054.1:0-46112 GCF_053593015.1 Streptomyces sp. NPDC002403
GGTCATGTCACAGCTCCCAGGCGACCGGGAGACCCGCTCCGGCGCGCCCGAATGGGTGGAGTAAATGTGCCCCCGCCCCGCCGCACATGCCGCACTCCGCAGGCCTCCCCGTGTCAGGCCGCCGCGTTCTCCGTGATCGTTACCTCGCCCTTGCGGATGGTCGCCAGGCGCGGTGCCCGCCGGGCGATGGCGCTGTCGTGCGTGACCATGACGAAGGTCAGTCCGTGCTCCTTCCACATGGTCTCCAGCACCTCCATGACCTCGTCGCGCATCGACTCGTCGAGGTTGCCGGTGGGCTCGTCGGCGAGCAGCACCTTCGGCTGCTTGACCAGGGCACGGGCGATCGCCACCCGCTGCTGCTGGCCCCCGGACATCTCGCTGGGCAGGTGCCCGAGCCGCTCGCCGAGGCCGACGGAGTCCAGTGCCTCGGCGGCCCGCCGGCGGCGCTCGGACGCCCGGCCGCCGAGCGGTACGAGCGCGGTCTCGACGTTCTCCTGGGCGGTGAGCGTCGGGATGAGGTTGAAGCTCTGGAAGACGAAGCCGATGTTCTCGGCGCGCACCTTGGTGAGCTTGGCCTCGCTCAGCTTCGCCAGATCGACGCCGTCGAGCTCGACGCTGCCGCTCGTGGGGCGGTCCAGGCCGCCGAGCATCTGCAGCAGTGTGGACTTGCCGCCGCCGGTGGGGCCCTGGATGACCAGCCGGCCACCGTCCTCGATGGTCAGATCGACACCGGCGAGCGCGTGGACGGTGGACTTGCCGCGCGCATAGCGCTTGGTGACGTCTCTGAGCGTGTACATGGGTCAACTCCTGCTGGGACTGAGGGGGATGGGGCACGGGGTGGGCTATTCGACGCGGCGCAGGGCGTCGGCCGGCCGCAGCCGGGAGGCCCGCCAGCCGCCGAAGCCCCCGGCGATCAGCCCGCCCGCCACGGCCAGCGCCACGGCGGCCAGGATGACGGAGAGCGAGACGGGTGCGGTCAGCGCGATGTCGAGCGTCCTGGACGCGGCGGCCCGGCCCGGTCCGCCCATGAACCGGCCACCGCCCATGCCGCCGCCGGACGCGCCGAGCTGTGCGGTGAGCGTGGGGCTGATCGCGGTGACGAGGTACGCGCCGGCCAGGCCGATGCCGATGCCGAGGACGCCGCCCAGCAGCCCGTTGACGAGGGCCTCGCCGACGACCTGGCGGGTGACCCGGCCGCTCTTCCAGCCGAGCGCCTTGAGCGTGCCGAACTCCCGTACCCGGCGGCTGACCGCCGAGGAGGTGAGCAGACCGGCCACCAGGAACGCGGCGGCCAGCACCACGATCGAGAGCCACTTGCCGACGCCCGCGGCCAGGTCGGAGGCGGTGGAGAGCGAACCGGAGACGGTGTCGGCGAGGTCCGCGGAGGTGGTGACGGTGGTGCCCGAAACGTTCTTCTGGATGGTGGACTTGACCTGGTCGATCTGCTGCGAGTCCGCGGCCTTCACATAGACCGTGGTGACCTTGTCCTTCGAGTCCGCGAGGGTCTGCGCCTGCTTGAGCGGGATGTACAGGTTGGCGGCCGCGTCACCGCTGTCGGCGGTCGAGACCCCGACGACGGTGAACTCCGTCCCGTGGACGGTGACGGTCTTGCCGACGTCGAGCTTCTTCTCCTTGGCGTACGCGGAGTCGACGACGGCCACCTTCGCGTCGGTCTCGGACGTCTTGAACGTACGCCCCTTGGTGATCTTCGACGAGGTCAGCGGGCCGAGGTTCTGCTCGGTGACGTCGGTGCCGTACACCGAGTAGGAGTTGACGTCGAAGGAGGCGCCGCCGCCCCTGACCTCGCCCTGCGGCTGCCCGGTGCCGCCCTGCCCGCCGGGGCCGCTCCGGCCGCTCTGGCCCGCGCCCTCCTGCTGCTTGAACTCACCGCGCTTGAACTGGCCGTCGACCTTCATCACGTTGAGGCTGAGGCCGCCGACGGCGCCGGCGACGCCGTTCTGTCCGCCGATCCTGGTGACGGTCGACGAGGCCAGTGTCTGGAAGCCCTGGACCATGACCCGGTCGCTGCTCTGCGTGGCGTCGTCGTCGCCCTTGGCGTCGAACTCGAACTTCGGGCGTCCCTCCCCCGATCCGGGAGCCGCGGCGGCCTTGGTGACCGTCATGTCCGTGCCGAGGCCGTACAGCGATTCCAGGACCTTGTCCTGGGCCCGGCTCATGCCGGTGGAGACCGAGCTGACGACGATGACCAGCGCGATGCCCAGCGCGAGTCCCGAGGCGACGACCAGCGCCGCCTTTCTGCGACGGCGCAGCTCGCGCCGGAGGTAGGTGAAGAACATGGCGCGACGCTATGGAGTGCTTGTGATGGCGGGATAAGGCCGCGATGAAAGCCGGATGAGAAGACATACGAACGCCGGAGGCGGCGGCACCGCGGATCCGTGGGGATCCGGGTGCCGCCGCCTCCGTACGGGATTCGGGGACCGGCCGTCGCCAGGGGCGACGGCCGGCGGCTCGCGCCGGGGACGGCGCGTGGGGTGGGTCAGGCCTGGGAGCCCGCCGTCCACTGCGCCCAGCTCATGTTCCAGCCGTTGAGGCCGTTGTCGGGGGTGATGGTCCGGTCCGGGGAGTTCTTGACGATGACCACGTCGCCGACGATGGAGTTGTTGTAGAACCAGGCGGCGGGCTGGTTGGCGTCGCCCGCACCCTTCACGTCGGCGAGGCCGACGCAGCCGTGGCTGGTGTTGGCGCTGCCGAAGATCGACCGCGCGCCCCAGTAGTTGCCGTGGATGAAGGTGCCCGAGGTGGACAGCCGCATGGCGTGCGGCACGTCCTTGATGTCGTACTCACCCTTGCCGTCGTCGTCGGTGAAGCCGACCGTCGCACCGTTCATCCGGGTCTCCTTGAACTTCTCGGAGATCACCATCTGTCCGTTGTACGTGGGGTTGTCGGGGGAGCCGGAAGAGATCGGGATGGTCCTGATCGTCTTGCCGTCCTGGGTGACGGTCATCATCTTGGTCTTGGCGTCGACCGTCGAGACCTGGTTGCGGCCGACCTTGAAGGTGACCGTCTTCTGCTGCACGCCGAAGACGCCGTCCGCGCCCTCGACGCCGTCCAGCGCCAGCTTCAGCGTGACGGTGGAGCCGCCCTGCCAGTAGTTCTCCGGGCGCAGGTCGAGACGCTGCGAGTTGAACCAGTGGCCCGCCACCTGCTGGCCGCTGCTGGACGTCACGGTGATGCCGGCCTCGACGGCCTTCTTGTCCGTGATCGCCTTGTTGAAGTTGATCGAGACGGGCATGCCGACGCCGACCGTGGAGCCGTCCTCGGGGGTGAAGTTCCCGATGAAGCTGTTGGCGGGCGAGACGGTGGTGAAGGAGGAGTTCTCGTGGGCCTCGCGGCCCTTGGAGTCCTTCGCCGTCGCGCTGATCTTGTACGTGGTGGAGCGCTCCAGCTGGACGTCCGGCTTCCAGCTCTTGCCGTCGGCGGAGAGCGTGCCCTTGACGGTGGCTCCGGCCGTCGTGGTCATGGTGACCTCGGAGAGCGTGCCCTTGGCGACAGTGACCTTGGCGTCGTTGTTGATGCTCGCGTTGGTCGCGCCGTTCTTCGGCGAGATCGTTATCTGGGCTTCCGACGCGTCCTGGGCCGCTGCCTTGTCGACCTCGGCCGCCTGCGACTTCTTCGAGCCCTCGGCACTGCTCTCGCCGCTGTCGTTGCAGCCGGTGAGCACCAGTACGCCGCCGAGCAGTGCGGACGCGGCCATCAGGCCCCTGCGCCGCTTGCTGTCCGTCATCACACGCTTCTCCATCGTTGCCGAATCCCCAAAAACCCCGAGCGGAGCCGCCGACCGGCGAAACCCGTCAATGGTCCTAGAACCCATGGAAAGGGTCCTCCGTTCCCCATCCAAGAAAGATGTGGGGAACAACACTCAACGACGCGTCCGCGGCTGCGGTGGTTCCCGACGCCGATCACGTAGGGGTGAGCGGCGAACCACACGGCCCCGGTCCGCGTGCGAAGCGGTCCGGGGCCGGTGTTCACCAGCTGCTGGTCCCGCCGCCCGCGGCGACGTGACCGTCGTCGTCCTCACCCATTGTGCGGGACGCCACCACCGCCCTCCGCACCGTCCTCCTCGTCCTCCTCGTCGTCCTCGTCCTCCTCGTCGTCCTCGTCGTCGAGGTCCCAGGAGTCCGGGTCGTCCGGGTCGTAGTCGACGATCTCGCTGCTCCAGGACGCCTGGGCGAGTTCGACCCCGGGCACCTCACCGACCAGGTCGAACGGGTCGACGAGGGAGGCGAGGGCCTCCGCGCCGTCCTCCCGTACGGCGGCCTCGGCGCGCAGGCGTTCCTCGGCGGACTCGCCGCCCGGCTCCCCGAACTCGGCGGCGATCGACTCCAGGGCGGTGCCGCTGAGTGCGTCGGGGTCCGTGATCTCCAGCACCATTTCAACTCGAAGCCGAACAAAGCGTGCTGTCTCAGAAGTGCTCATGCGCCGGAGCGTAAGCTCCCCGCACTCCCGGCTTTCCCGCGACCCGCTGCTTTCACTAGCATCGGCGCACATGACTAACTCACGGCCGTGACAAGGGGATCGATTCCGTGGTCATCGCTCGCCGCCCGCTCCTGACCGCCACCGCCGCGGGCACATTGCTGGCCGCCCTCTGGTTCGTACCGTCCGCCAACGCGACGGGCGAACCGGCCGGTCCGTCGGGCAACCGGAGCGGACCGACCACCACCACCGTCGCCGGGGACACCGCGGCCGGTCCGAGGCTGGCCGACACCGGGACCGGGATCGACACCACTCCGTATCTGATCGGCGGAGTGGCGTTCCTGGGCATCGGCGCGGCGCTGGTCTCCCACTCGGCCCGCCGCAGCGACGCCTTCTCCGCCTAGAACACGCCCGGAGGCGTCCGGAGCACCTCCGGACGCCTCCGGAACGGGCCTACGCCAGCGGGCCGGTCACCGGCTCGACCGCGGCGACCAGCTTGCCGGCGCGCACGAACGCGTCCGTCGCGGCCAGGTCCGGCGACAGGAAGCGGTCCGGCCCCGGGCCCTGGACGCCCGCCGCGCGCAGCGCCTCGATGGCGGCCTGCGAGGCGGGGGCGGGGGTGAGTCCTCCGGCGGCGCGCAGCTCGATGGCGCGGGTCGCCGCGTAGAGCTCGACGGCGACGATCCGGGCGAGGTTGTCGACGGCGGTACGGAGCTTGCGTGCCGCCGACCAGCCCATGGAGACGTGGTCCTCCTGCATCGCGGAGGACGGGATCGAGTCGGCCGAGGCGGGTACCGCCAGCCGCTTCATCTCGCTGACCAGGGCGGCCTGGGTGTACTGGGCGATCATCAGGCCCGAGTCCACCCCGGCGTCGTCGGCGAGGAACGGCGGCAGCCCGTGCGAGCGGTTCTTGTCCAGCAGCCGGTCGGTGCGGCGCTCGGTGATGGAGCCGAGGTCCGCCGCGACGATCGCCAGGAAGTCGAGTACGTACGCGACGGGGGCGCCGTGGAAGTTGCCGTTGGACTCGACCCGGCCGTCGGGAAGGACGACGGGGTTGTCGACGGCGGAGGCCAGCTCGCGGTCCGCGACGATCCCGGCGTAGTCGAGGGTGTCGCGGCCCGCGCCGTTGACCTGGGGGGCGCAGCGCACCGAGTAGGCGTCCTGCACACGGGGCGCGTCGTCCTGGTGGTGGCCGGTGAGGCCGGATCCGGCGAGGACCCGCAGCATGTTGTCGGCGCTGACGCCCTGGCCCGGGTGCGGGCGGATGGCGTGCAGCTCCGGGGCGAGCACCTTGTCCGTGCCGAGCAGCGCCTCCAGGGAGAGGGCGGCGGTGATGTCGGCGGAGGTGTAGAGGCTCTTGAGGTCGGCCAGGGCCATCACGAGCATGCCGAGCATGCCGTCGGTGCCGTTGAGAAGGGCGAGGCCCTCCTTCTCGCGCAGCTCGACCGGGGTGATGCCGTGGGCGGCGAGCAGTTCACCGGCCGGGCGCACGGTGCCGTCGGGACCCTCCGCGTCGCCCTCGCCCATCAGCGTCAGGGCGCAGTGGGAGAGCGGGGCCAGGTCGCCGGAGCAGCCGAGCGAGCCGTACTCGTGGACCACGGGCGTGATGCCCGCGTTGAGGACGTCGGCCATGGTCTGCGCGACCTCGGGGCGTACGCCGGTGTGTCCGGAGGCGACCGTCTTCAGCCGCAGGAACATCAGCGCGCGCACGACCTCGCGCTCGACGCGCGGCCCCATGCCGGCGGCGTGCGAGCGGACGATGTTGCGCTGGAGCTGTGCGCGGAGATCCTGGCTGATGTGCCGGCTGGCCAGCGCCCCGAATCCGGTGGAGACGCCGTAGACCGGCTCGGGCTTGGCGGCGAGTGCGTCCACGATCTCGCGGGCGGCGGCAAGCGCTTCGACGGCGGCTGCGGAGAGCTCGACGCGGGCGTTGCCGCGGGCCACGGCGATGACGTCCTGAGCGGTGGTGCCGGACGTCCCCACCACGACTGTATGCATATCCATATTCAGAAGCGTACGGACTGAATCCCTTCATGTCACTAGTGGTCGTGCGGTTGACCCCTTACCGGCCGGTGCGGCGCTCAGGGACGACTGCCGCGCAGGTGGCGGCGGTCGTGCGCGGGCTTGGGCGGCGAGTCGGCCAGCCGGAGCACCTCGCCGTCGCGCCCCGCCACCACCGGCCCGACCGAGCGGGCCGCCTTCGCCCGGTACTGGGCCGCGTCCGCCAGCCGGAACAGCCGCCGCGCCGACACCACCGGACCGATCGGGTCACCGGTCGACGCGATCCCGCACGCCACCCCGTCACCCTGCTCCAACTCGGCTGCCCGTTCGCAGAGTTCGGTGGCCACCCGGACCACGTCGTCCACCTCGGGCCCCACCGTGAGCAGACAGAACTCATCACCGCCGAGCCGGGCCGCGAGCGCGCCGGGCAGCATGGCGCCACAGCGGGAGAGCACCGAGCCGAAACGTTCCAGCAGCCGGTCGCCGACCGCGTGGCCCTGGGTGTCGTTGACCTGCTTCAGACCGTTGAGATCGCAGACGACCAGGCTGACCACCGCCCCGTCCGCCCGGTGCCGCTCCACCGCCTCGTCCAGCCGTACGTCGACGGCGCGACGGTTGGCCAGACCGGTCAGCGGATCGGTGAAGGCGAGCTTGCGGACCTCTTCGAGCCGTTCGCTCTGGGAGACCCCGGCGGCGACGACCGCGGCCAGCACGGTCGCGAAGTCCGCGTCCGACCGCCCGAACACCGGCGCCCCCACCGGGCGGGCCACATACAACTCGCCCCAGGCCCGCCCGTGCAGCACGATCGGGGCGACCACGCAGCAGCCGCGCCCGCGGCGCCGCAGCGCGGCCACCCGCTCCCGGCCGTACCCGCTGCCGTACTGCCGCAGCCCCGCGCCCCCGCCCGGCGCCGCGCCGGGCGGGCCGTCGGCGGTCTCGACCCAGGCGTCCGGCTCACCGCCCTTGGCCCACCGTTCGTGCAGGAACTCGGTGATCTCCGGGAACTGGTGCACCGGATACGTCTCCGCCTCGGGGAACTCCTCCTCCCCTTCGGCCCGTTCGCCCGCGTTCACCAGCACCCGCAGTTCCCCGCGCCCCCGCTCCCACACGGAGAGCGCGGCGAAGCTGCCGCCCAGCGCCTCGCACGCCCCCAGCGCGGCCGCTCGCCACGACCCCCGCGGGGTGTGCGCCGCCGCCATCGCCTGCGCAAGCGCAACCACGGCCCGCAGCCGTGCATCATCACCACCCATCGCTACAGCTTATGTAGTTTTGTGGTGATTTGATCAGTTTGGGGCTTTCGTTGCGTGCACTTCGTGTCCATTCAGTTACCGAAGGTCACTCCGCATCACTCGCCGGGCCAGTTCGGCTTCCTCTTCTCGTTGAACGCGGCCACGCCCTCGGCCCGGTCCCCGGAGAAGGCCACCGAGCGCCAGGCCGCGTCCTCGACTTCGAGGCCGGCCCGCAGATCGAGGCCGTGGCCCAGCCGCAGCGCCCGCTTGGCGGCCCGCAGCCCCACCGGGGAGTTGGCGGCGATCCGGCCGGCGAGCGCCAGCGCGGCCGTACGGTCCTGCCCGGCCTCCACCAGTTCGTCGACCAGCCCGCTGTCGTGCGCCTCGGCCGCCTCCACCCGCCGGGCCGTGAAGACCAGCTCGGCGGCGCGCGCCGCACCGATCCGCCGCGGCAGCAGCTGCGTACCGCCGCCGCCCGGAATGACACCGACCGACACCTCGGGCAGGCCGACCACGGCCGTACGGTCGGCGACGATCAGGTCGCAGGACAGCGCCAGCTCGAATCCGCCACCGAGCGCGAAGCCGTGCACCGCGGCGATCGTCGGCATCGGCAGTTCGAGCACGCCGGTGTACGCGGACCGGGCGGTGGGGCGCTGGCGCAGCAGATCGGCGTCGGTGAAGGAGTTGCGCTCCTTCAGGTCCGCGCCCACGCAGAAGGCCCGCTCGTGGCTGGAGGTGAGGACGGTGACCCGCACGCCGGGGTCGGCGGCCAGCGCGGCACAGGCGGCGGCGATCGAACGGGCCATGTCCGTGGACACGGCGTTCATCGCCCCGGGCCGGTCCAGGACCAGCTCGGCGACGTGTTCCTGCCCCTCGTGGACCCGTACGACGACGAATTCCCCGAACCGCTGCTCGGACGTGACGGTCATGGCTTCACCCCTCCGGTTAACGATCGTTACCGGAGGGATCCTATGGCGCGGCCCGGACAGTGGTCCCGGGAGTGTCCGGGCCCGGGATTCAGGAGGTGGTGCGGCGCGCCAGCAGCCAGGGCTCCACCACGCCGAGGCCGCGCACCGGGCGCTGCCACATCGGCTGCAGCCCGTAGCGGTACTTGGGCAGGGCGAGCGGCTCCACGCCTTCCTGGCGCTCCTTCTCGGCCACCGCGGCCTCCTCCGCCGCCTGCGCCTCGGAGGCCGGGGCGTCGCCGGTACGGGTCAGCTCCTCGGCGAACGCCCCGTCCACCAGCACGGCGTCCTTCGGCGCTATCGAGGTCAGCCGGCTGGCGAGGTTCACCGTCGTACCGAAGACATCGCCCATCCGGGTGGTGACCGTGCCGAACGCGATGCCCACGCGCAGCGCCGGCATGATCTCGTCCTGGGTCATCGCCTCGATCAGGCGCAGCGCGATCTCGGCCGCGGTGCCCGCGTCGTCGGCGGCGAAGAGGACCTCGTCGCCGAGGGTCTTGATGAGACGGCCGCCATGGGCGGCCACCAGGTCGGCCGAGGTGGTCTCGAAGGCCTCGACCAGCTCACCGAGCTCCTCCTCCTCCAGCCGCCGGGTCAGCCGGGTGAACCCGACGAGGTCGGCGAAACCGACGGCCAGGCGCCGGTCGACCATCTCCTCGTCGTCGGCGGCCTGCACGACCCGCCCGGTGGCGGCGGCCAGCTGGCGCCGCCACACATAGACCAGGAACTCCTGGAGCTCCGGGAGCAGCAGCTCGACCAGCGGGTACGTGACCTCGGTACGGGTCATCCCGGGCTCGGGCGGCTCGGTCAGCCCCTCCAGGAAGGAGTCGATCTGCCACTCGGCCAGCCGGGCGGTGGTCTGCCCGGTGGAGCGGGCCACCTGGATCGCCATCGGTTCGCTGAGCAGCCCCGCCTCGACGAGACCGGCGAGCCGGCGCAGCGCCAGCACATCGGCCTCGGTGAGCGCCTTGGCCTGCCCGATGTCGGCGAAGCCCATGGCCCGCCAGAACCTGGAGGCCAGATCCATCGAGACACCGGCGGTACGGGCCGCCTGGAAAGGCGTGTAGCGACGGTCGGCGCCCAGGATCAGCTGTTCCAGCCGGATCGCGAGGGGGTCGTCGGTCGGCTCCGCCGTATGGTCGACTTCGTGATGCGGTGTCGCGTGGACCGAGGGTTCCGACGGGGGCTGTGCTCCCGCACCGGAGGTCGTGTCGTCGACGGTCACCAGCCGCCTCCTGCCCGTTCCCTGCGCACTGCCCTGCCGATCTGTCGGTGGATCGCCTCAACGATACGGCAGGTGTGCCGTGGCTCACGCCCGTATGGCACCCGGGAATGTTCCTGGGTGGGCCGGGGGGCGTGGGTGGTTGCGGCCGGTGGGGGGTTTCCAGGAGGGCACGGTCCTCAACCCCCGGAGCCTCCCGGAACGACCCCTGGGTGGGCCGGGGGGCGTGGGTGGTTGCGGCCGGTGGGGGGTTTCCAGGAGGGCATGGTCCTCAACCCCCGGAGCCTCCCGGAACGACCCCTGGGCGGGCCGGGGGGCGTGGGTGGTTGCGGCCGGTGGGGGGCCAGGAGGGCATGGTCCTCAGACCAGGCCGCCCCCCGCGCCCCGCAGGTGGACGATGTCACCGGCCGACACCGGTTCCTGGAGGCCGTCGTCGGTGGACAGGATCAGGCGGCCGTCGCCGTCGATCGCCACGGCCTCGGCGGTGAGCGTGCGGTCTCCGGGCAGCTGGGCCCTCACCGTCCGGCCGAGGGTCGCGCAGCCCGCCGCGTACGCCTCCTGGAGGCCGCTCGCCGCCGCGTCGCCGTCTGCCGCGCGCCACTGGCCGTACCAGTGCTCCAGCGAGCGCAGCACGCCCCGCAGCAGGGTCTCGCGGTCGGTGGAGACGGCCCCGGCCAGGGCCAGCGAGCCGGCCGTGGGGGCGGGCAGTTCCTCGGCGCGCAGGGAGACGTTGAGGCCCATGCCGATGACGACGCCGTCCCCGGCGCGCTCGGCCAGGATGCCGCCCGCCTTGCGCTCCACGCCCTCCACCGTGACCAGGAGGTCGTTGGGCCACTTCAGGGCCGTGTCGACGCCCGCGGCCTTCGCCAGGCCGGTCGCCGCGGCGACGCCGGTGAGCAGCGGCAGCCAGCCCCACCGTTCGGCGGGCACGTCGCCCGGCTCCAGGTAGACGGAGAAGAACAGGCCCGAACGGGCCGGAGCCGTCCAGGTGCGGTCGAGGCGGCCGCGGCCCGCGGTCTGCTCCTCGGCGACCAGCACGGTGCCCTCGTCGAGCCCGGCCGCCGCCCGCCGGGCGAGCTCCGAGTTGGTGGACCCGATGGTCTCCACGACGTCGAGCGAGGTCCACAGCCCGCCCGGCCGCAGCAGTCCGCGGCGGAGCGCGGCGACGTTCAGGGGTGGCCGGTCCAGGTCCGACCAACGGTTCCGTGGCGCATCCGAAGGTGTCATGCAAGCCAGACTAGGTGTGTCAAACGCCGCACTGCCGAACCGTATCCGCGCCGATACGCTACGGGTCAGTAGGTGTTCAGATACCTGATCAGCAGCACAGTCGTCCCCGTGACCAGGCAGGGAGCCGCCACCCGATGTCCGAGCCGGAAGAGACCGACATCCACACCACCGCGGGCAAGATCGCGGACCTGCAGCGCCGAATCGACGAGGCGACGCACGCGGGCTCCGCGCGCGCGGTCGAGAAGCAGCACGCCAAGGGCAAGTTGACCGCGCGCGAACGGGTCGACCTGCTGCTCGACGAGGGTTCCTTCGTGGAACTCGACGAATTCGCCCGGCACCGCTCCACCAACTTCGGCATCGAGAAGAACCGCCCGTACGGAGACGGCGTCGTGACCGGCTACGGGACGGTCGACGGCCGCCCCGTCTGCGTCTATTCGCAGGACTTCACCATCTTCGGCGGCTCGCTCGGCGAGGTCTACGGTGAGAAAATCGTCAAGGTGATGGACTTCGCGCTGAAGACCGGCTGCCCGGTCATCGGCATCAACGACGGCGGCGGCGCCCGGATCCAGGAAGGCGTGGCGGCGCTCGGTCTGTTCGCGGAGATCTTCCGCCGCAATGTGCACGCCTCGGGTGTCGTGCCGCAGATCTCGCTGATCGTCGGACCGTGCGCGGGCGGCGCGGTCTACTCCCCCGCGATCACCGACTTCACGGTCATGGTCGACCAGACCTCGCACATGTTCATCACCGGTCCCGACGTCATCAAGACGGTCACCGGCGAGGACGTCGGCTTCGAGGAGCTCGGCGGCGCCCGCACCCACAACACCACCTCCGGTGTGGCGCACCACATGGCGGGCGACGAGAAGGACGCCATCGAGTACGTCAAGTCGCTGCTGTCGTACCTGCCTTCGAACAACCTGTCCGAGGCGCCCGCCTTCCCCGAGGCGGCCGATCTCGCCACCACGGACGAGGACCGCGAGCTCGACACCCTCATCCCGGACTCGGCGAACCAGCCGTACGACATGCACACCGCCATCGAGCACGTGCTGGACGACGGCGAGTTCCTGGAGACCCAGGCCCTGTTCGCGCCGAACATCATCACCGGCTTCGGGCGCGTCGAGGGCTACCCGGTCGGCGTCGTCGCCAACCAGCCGATGCAGTTCGCGGGGTGCCTGGACATCAACGCGAGCGAGAAGGCCGCGCGCTTCGTCCGCACCTGCGACGCCTTCAACGTGCCCGTGCTGACCTTCGTGGACGTCCCCGGCTTCCTGCCCGGCGTCGACCAGGAGTACGGCGGCATCATCCGCCGCGGCGCCAAGCTGATCTACGCCTACGCCGAGGCGACCGTCCCGCTGATCACGGTGATCACCCGCAAGGCGTTCGGCGGCGCGTACGACGTCATGGGCTCCAAGCACCTGGGCGCCGACATCAACCTCGCCTGGCCGACCGCTCAGATCGCGGTGATGGGCGCGCAGGGCGCGGTGAACATCCTGCACCGCCGGACGATCGCCGCCGCCGACGACCAGGACGCGACCCGCGCCGAGCTGATCGCCGACTACGAGGACACGCTGCTCAACCCGTACGTGGCGGCCGAACGCGGTTACGTCGACGCGGTGATCATGCCGTCCGACACCCGCGCCCACATCGTGAAGGGGCTGCGCCAGCTGCGTACCAAGCGGGAGTCGCTGCCCCCGAAGAAGCACGGCAACATCCCCCTCTAGAAAGGGTCCTGGCCATGATCAAGGTCGTACGGGGCAACCCGACCCCTGAGGAACTGGCCGCCGCCCTGGCGGTGGTGCGGGCGCGCGCCGCGGCGACGGCGTCCGGCGAGCCGTCCGGTGCACCGGCGGGCTCGCCGGCGCTGCCCGGCCAGTGGTCCGACCCGGGACGCATCGCCCGGCGCACACGTCATCTGCCGGGGCCGCGGGCCTGGGCCCGGACGTACTGGCCCGGGTAGGCGCGGAAGCATTCCTTCCCACACGTTTCCGGAGGTCCGGGCCCTTTCGGGTCCGGGCCTCCGGCGCGTGCGGGCGCGATCTGGCCCGTAGGCACCACGAGGGTTGAGTACCCGTACTCAGGCGCGCCGTCCGTCGCGGCAGCAGGATCGTTTCCATGCTGTGGTCCGACCCCGAGAACAAGCCCCCGAAGGACCTGCGCGACGCCCAGGCCATGATGCGTCGTGCGGGGCTGGTGCTCGCTCTCGCGATGGTGGTCGCGATGTTCGTGGCCGGTCTGCGCTGAGCGGGGCCGGGGCCGGTCCGCCTCTTCTACGATGGCGCGTATGACTGATCAGCGCCGTCTCGTGCTCGCCTCCGCCTCCCCCGCCCGCCTCGGTCTGCTGCGGCAGGCCGGCTTCGCGCCCGAGGTGATCGTCAGCGGCGTGGACGAGGACGCGCTGAGCGCCCCGACACCGGCCGAGCTGGCGCTCGTGCTCGCCGAGGCCAAGGCCGCGGCGGTGGCCGGCCGGCCGGAGGCGGCGGGTGCTCTGGTCATCGGCTGCGACTCGGTGCTCGAACTCGACGGCGAGGCGCTCGGCAAGCCGGCCGACGGCGAGGAGGCCATCGCCCGCTGGAAGTCCATGCGCGGCCGGGCCGGTGTACTGCGAACGGGCCACAGCGTGATCGACACCGCGACCGGACGCACCGCCTCGGCGACCGCCTCCACGACCGTCCGTTTCGGCGAACCGACGGATGCCGAGATCGCCGCCTACGTGGCCACCGGCGAGCCGCTCCACGTCGCGGGCGCCTTCACCCTGGACGGCCGTTCGGCTCCGTTCGTCGACTCCATCGAGGGCGACCACGGCAATGTCATCGGGCTCTCGCTGCCACTGCTGCGCCGGCTGCTGGGCGAGCTGGGAATCTCCGTCACCGAGCTCTGGGTCTGAGAACCGACGGGCCGGGGCCGGCCCGTCAGACCGGCGCCGGGGCGCTCGCCCCGGCGTCGTCGGCGGGCTCGTCGCCGGGCTCGTCCGACCGGGTGCCGTACGCCACCAGGGTCAGCACGATCAGGCCGAGCACCACCATCAGGAACGCGAACGCGGTCCAGCCGACCAGGCCGACCACCAGCGCGCCCAGCACCCCGTGCACCACGGCGCAGAGGATCAGGACGACGCGGGCGAAGCGGCCCGGGGCCCGGTCGCGGATGCCGGCCAGCAGCAGGAGCAGGCCGCACAGCAGCAGGTACAGGCCGAAGACGCCGCCCATCACCCAGGTGCCGTTGGACATGACGGCGGGGTCCATCCCGGCCAGCGACATGTCCTGGTTCTTGACCACCGTCGCCAGGATGCCGTTGATGAGCACGACGCCCACGGCTTCCGCGAACAGCACGAGCGCGGCCACGAACGCCACCGGTCTGCGCACCACGGCGCTCACCCCCTGTTACCTGCAGTACGTGCGATAGCGCGGACCCTACTAACGGGTAATGCTCCGGACAAGGGCCCGGACGATCTCCGCCCCCGCCCCGCGCGCCACGCGTGCGCGGGCGCACTCGTCACCCACCCCCTTGTCGCGGCTCTCGTGCGTCGCGCAAAGAATCGTTCGCCCATTAGTGGGGACTCGACAAAGAAACGCGAAAACTCGCAGCTCGCACGAACAGAGACCTGGACCACACCTTGTGGCTACTGTGCGGTTATGAAACCCGGCGTACCGTGGTGCCACAAGGGATTTCGCGACTTGAGCAAGCCTCGAATCACACTCCGTGTGGGCAAGCTCACCATTGGGGACGGGTCGTAGGGCCGTGTCGGTAGTCCCTAAACTCAGCTTGTTTCAAGGAGGGAGCCATCGTGCGCAAGGTGCTCATCGCCAACCGTGGCGAAATTGCTGTCCGTGTTGCTCGGGCATGCCGGGATGCCGGGATCGGGAGCGTGGCCGTCTACGCAGACCCTGACCGCGACGCTCTGCATGTGCGCGCGGCCGACGAGGCATTCGCTCTGGGCGGTGACACCCCGGCCGCCAGCTATCTGGACATGGCCAAGGTGCTCCAGGCTGCCAAGGACTCCGGGGCCGACGCCATCCACCCGGGCTACGGCTTCCTGTCGGAGAACGCCGAGTTCGCCCAGGCCGTGCTGGACGCCGGTCTGACGTGGATCGGTCCGCCGCCGCAGGCGATCCGGGACCTCGGCGACAAGGTCGCCGCCCGGCACATCGCGCAGCGTGCCGGGGCCCCGCTGGTGGCCGGCACGCCCGACCCGGTCGGGGGTTCCGCCGAGGTCGTGGCCTTCGCCGAGCAGCACGGCCTGCCGATCGCGATCAAGGCCGCCTTCGGCGGCGGCGGTCGCGGGCTGAAGGTGGCGCGCACGCTGGAGGAGATCCCGGAGCTGTACGACTCCGCGGTCCGTGAGGCCGTCGCGGCGTTCGGCCGGGGCGAGTGCTTCGTGGAGCGTTACCTCGACCGGCCGCGTCACGTCGAGACGCAGTGCCTGGCCGACACCCACGGCAACGTGGTCGTGGTCTCCACCCGTGACTGTTCGCTCCAGCGCCGCCACCAGAAGCTGGTCGAGGAGGCCCCGGCCCCGTTCCTGTCGGACGAGCAGAACGCGGAGCTGTACGCGGCGTCCAAGGCCATCCTGAAGGAGGCCGGCTACGTCGGCGCCGGCACGGTGGAGTTCCTGGTCGGCACGGACGGCACCATCTCGTTCCTGGAGGTCAACACCCGGCTCCAGGTCGAGCACCCGGTGACCGAGGAGGTCAGCGGTCTCGACCTCGTACGCGAGATGTTCCGCATCGCCGACGGCGAGGAGCTGGGCTACGACGACCCGGCCGTGCGCGGACACTCCTTCGAGTTCCGGATCAACGGCGAGGACCCGGGCCGCGGCTTCCTGCCCGCCCCGGGCACCGTCACCACGTTCGCCCCGCCGACCGGCCCCGGTGTCCGCCTCGACGCGGGTGTGGAGTCCGGCTCCGTCATCGGCCCCGCCTGGGACTCGCTGCTGGCGAAGCTGATCGTGACCGGCGCGACCCGTGAGCAGGCGCTCCAGCGTGCCGCCCGTGCGCTGGCCGAGTTCAACGTCGAGGGCATGGCCACGGCCATCCCGTTCCACCGCGCGGTCGTCGTCGACCCGGCCTTCACCAGCGATCCGTTCCGGGTGCACACCCGCTGGATCGAGACCGAGTTCGTCAACGAGATCAAGCCCTTCACCGCCACCGCCGACGCCGAGGCCGAGGAGGAGGCCGGCCGTGAGACGGTCGTCGTCGAGGTCGGCGGCAAGCGTCTCGAGGTCTCCCTGCCCTCCTCGCTCGGCATGAGCCTGGCCCGTACCGGGCTCGCCGCGGGCGCCAAGCCCAAGCGCCGCGCCGCGAAGAAGAGCGGTTCAGCGGTCTCCGGCGACACCCTGGCGTCCCCGATGCAGGGCACCATCGTCAAGATCGCGGTCGAGGAGGGCCAGCAGGTCCAGGAGGGCGACCTGATCGTCGTCCTGGAGGCCATGAAGATGGAGCAGCCGCTGAACGCGCACCGCTCCGGCACCGTCAAGGGTCTTGCCGCCGAGGTCGGCAGCTCGGTCTCCTCCGGCGCCGTCATCTGCGAGATCAAGGACTGATCGGGCGGTACCCGACGTTCCGCCGGGGCCCCCGCCGAGTCGTGCGACTCGGCGGGGGCCCCTGTCGTGCGCCACTCCGCGTGGCCTCACTCCTGCGGGGGCGATGGCATCCTGGACCCCGGGGCGGAAGAAAGGGAGGACTGCGCCATGGCGATCAGTGCGGCACGGACACCGGCCCGGCCGATGCGTGCCGACGCGCGCCGGAACTACGGCCGGCTGCTGAGCGAGGCCCGGACCGCCTTCGCGGAGCACGGCACCGACGCGTCCCTGGAGGACATCGCGCGGCGCGCGGGCGTGGGGATCGGCACGCTCTACCGGCACTTCCCGAACCGGCACGCGCTGATGAACGCGGTCTTCCAGGACGCCCTGACGTCACTGATCACCCGTTCCCGTGAACTCGCGGGGGCGGAGCAGCCCTGCCGGGGCCTGGTGGAATGGCTGGGCGCGATCATCACCCACGCGGGTGAGTACCGCGGGCTCGCGCAGGCGCTCATGTCGACGTCGCGGGACGAGACTTCGGCCCTGGCCCAGTGCAATGTGCCGTTGCGCGAGGCGGGGGCGGTGTTGCTGGCGCGGGCGCAGGCGAGCGGGGCCGTGCGGCCGGATGTGTCGATCGACGACCTGATGCAGCTGACCAACGCGATCGCGCTGGCTGCCGAACAGTCGCCGGACGACCCGGAGTTGGCGGGGCGGTTGCTGATGCTGACCTTGCAGGGGCTGAAGGGGCCGAGCGCGGAGAGGTGTTGAGGGGTTCCGCCCCGGACCCCGCGCCCCGAACGCCGACGAGGCCGGCTCTCGGCTGCTACCTGCGTCGCAGGTCCGCGACCCTTGCCCGGTCCCCAGGGCCCTGGCCCTGCTCCGTCAGGGACGCGGCACTCCGCAGCTGCTGCGGACCCGGGGCTCCGGGACCACCCCCGTGCGTACGGCGCTGTCCGGGCACAGGCAGGTCGCGGCGGCCCTGACGGCCGTGCGGGAGGGGCTCGGCAGCTGCGGGGCCACCGCCCGAACCGGCCACCGCGATCTGTACGCCCTGGTCCGCCAGGGCCTGGAGTTCGGTGGCGGCACGGTCGTCGTGGCCGGGGGGCTCGTCCGTCACCAGGCGGGTGATGAGGTCCGTCGGCACCGTCTGGAACATGGTGTCGGCGCCGAGCTTGGTGTGGTCGGCCAGGACCACCACCTCCGCGGCGGCCTGCACCAGCGCCCGGTCCACGCTCGCGGAGAGCATGTTGGACGTGGAGAGGCCGCGCTCGGCGGTGAGCCCGCTCCCGGAGAGGAACGCGCGCGAGACCCGCAGGCCCTGGAGGGACTGCTCGGCGCCACTGCCCACCAGGGCGTAGTTGGAACCGCGCAGCGTGCCGCCGGTCATCACCACCTCCACCCGGTTGGCATGGGCCAATGCCTGGGCGACCAGGAGGGAGTTGGTGACGACGGTCAGGCCGGGGATCCGCGCGAGCCGGCGGGCCAGCTCCTGCGTGGTCGTACCGGCGCCGACGACGATGGCCTCGCCCTCTTCGACGAGACCGGCGGCCAGGTCGGCGATGGCCGTCTTCTCCGCGGTGGCGAGATGGGATTTCTGCGGAATGCCGGACTCACGCGTGAAACCGCCCGGCAGTACCGCACCGCCGTGCCGGCGGTCGAGGAGTCCTTCTGCCTCCAGTGCCCGCACGTCCCGCCGTACGGTCACTTCGGAGGTCTGGACGACGCGGGCGAGCTCACGGAGCGATACCGCCCCGTTGGCACGCACCATTTCGAGGATCAACTGACGACGTTCTGCAGCGAACACGAAACTGACAGTAACGTGACCGCCCGAGTGTTTTCAGCAGTTTGCGCCGAATAACGGAAGTTGTACATACAAGGGGCCGCCAAGTGGTATAGGCGGCCCCGTTGTTGTTCTGTACTGATCGGACGGCGGTCACCGGACCGCCGGAGTTGCCGGAAGTCGCCGGGGTTCTCCGGGTTTCCGGGGGCGTTTACGCCTCGCCCGCGCGCTTACGGGTGTGCAACTGCCGGGCCACTTCCGCGATCGAACCCGACAGGGACGGATACACGGTGAAGGCGTTTGCGATCTGTTCTACCGTCAAATTGTTGTCGACCGCGATCGAGATGGGGTGGATGAGTTCGCTCGCGCGCGGCGCGACGACACAGCCGCCGACCACGATGCCGGTGCCGGGGCGGCAGAAGATCTTGACGAAGCCGTCGCGGATGCCCTGCATCTTGGCGCGCGGGTTGCGCAGCAGGGGCAGCTTGACGACCCGGGCGTCGATCTTGCCGGCGTCGACGTCGGCCTGGGTGTAGCCGACGGTGGCGATCTCGGGGTCGGTGAAGACGTTCGAAGAGACCGTCTTCAGGTCCAGCGGGGCCACCGCGTCGCCGAGGAAGTGGTACATCGCGATCCGGCCCTGCATGGCGGCGACCGAGGCGAGGGCGAAGATCCCGGTGACGTCACCGGCCGCGTACACGCCCGGGGCGCTGGTGCGGGAGACCTTGTCGGTCCAGATGTGGCCGGACTCCTTGAGCCGGACCCCGGCCTCCTCCAGGCCCATGCCCGCGCTGTTCGGGATCGCGCCGACCGCCATGAGGCAGTGCGAACCGGAGATGACCCGGCCGTCGGCGAGGGTGACCTCGACCCGGTCGCCGACACGCTTGGCGGCCTGGGCGCGGGAGCGGGCCATGACGTTCATGCCGCGGCGCCGGAAGACGTCCTCCAGGACGGCGGCGGCGTCCGGGTCCTCGCCCGGCAGCACCCGGTCGCGGGACGAGACGAGGGTGACGCGCGAGCCGAGCGCCTGGTAGGCGCCCGCGAACTCGGCGCCGGTCACGCCGGAGCCGACCACGATGAGCTCCTCGGGCAGCTCGTCGAGGTCGTAGACCTGGGTCCAGTTCAGGATGCGCTCGCCGTCGGGGAGCGCGTCCGGGATCTCGCGGGGGTGGCCGCCGGTCGCGATCAGCACGGCGTCCGCGGTGAGCGTCTCCTCCGTGCCGTCGGCGGCGGTCACGACGACCTTGCGGGAGCCGTCGGCGGCCTGGAGGCCCTCCAGACGGCCGCGGCCGCGCATCACGCGGGCGCCGGCGCGGGTGACGGAGGCGGTGATGTCGTGGGACTGGGCGAGCGCCAGGCGCTTCACCCGTCGGTTGACCTTGCCCAGGTCGACGCCGACCACACGGGCGGCCTGCTCGACGTGCGGGGTGTCGTCGGCGACGATGATGCCCAGTTCCTCGTACGAGGAGTCGAAGGTGGTCATCACCTCCGCCGTCGCGATCAGGGTCTTCGAGGGCACACAGTCGGTGAGCACGGACGCGCCGCCGAGACCGTCGCAGTCGACGACGGTCACCTCCGCGCCGAGCTGGGCGCCCACCAGTGCCGCCTCGTAGCCGCCGGGTCCGCCGCCGATGATCACGATCCGGGTCACGAAAAGTCCGCCTCGCGTATGTCATCCCGCGGCCGTCTGCTGCCCCGGCCGGGGGTCCGGGGGAGCGCCCCGGGGGAATGCAGTACGTACTTCATTGTCCCGCACGCGCCAAGGTGCTTCGCCCCGGGGCCCTCCATACGTGCGCCGGGGCGTGCGCGCCGGGGCCCGGGAGCGGGAAGCGGAACCCTCTGAGTGGTCTTCCGCACCGGAATCGACGTTCTCACCGTCACCTCCCGTACCCTCGAACCCATGTCGCTCTACGCCGCGTACGCCGGCAACCTCGACGCGCGGCTGATGACGCGCCGCGCACCGCATTCCCCGCTGCGCGGCACCGGCTGGCTCAACGGCTGGCGGCTGACCTTCGGCGGGGAGCAGATGGGCTGGGAGGGCGCGCTCGCCACGGTGGTGGAGGCCCCCCGTTCCCAGGTCTTCGTGGCGCTGTACGACCTGGCGCCGATGGACGAGGACTCCATGGACCGGTGGGAGGGTGTCGGGCTCGACATCTACCGCCGGATGCGGGTGCGGGTGCACACCCTGGACGGCGAGGAGCCGGCCTGGATGTATGTGCTGAACGGCTACGAGGGCGGGCTGCCTTCCGCCCGCTATCTGGGTGAGATCGCCGACGCGGCGGAGTCCGCGGGCGCGCCGCACGACTATGTGATGGAACTGCGCAAGCGCCCCTGCTGACCTGCCGACCAGCGCTTTTGTGTGAAAGTACGAGCAAGTGCGCGCAGACTCTGCGCAAGGGCATCTACGCGCGTAGGGAATCACCGGTTACCCTCATCCGCGTGAACGCATCAGTTATTCCGGACCAGATCCAGGGCGACCCGTACGCCGCCGCCTCCGACGCCGCCGCCCGCCTGCGCGAGCTGACCGGTGCCGAGACCCACGACGTCGCGCTCGTGATGGGTTCCGGCTGGGCACCCGCGGGCGATGCGCTCGGCACTCCGGAGGCCGAGTTCCCGGTGACCGAGCTGCCCGGGTTCCCGGCACCCGCCGTACAGGGTCACGGCGGCACGATCCGCTCGTACCGGATCGGTGAGAAGCGTGTCCTGGTCTTCCTCGGCCGCACGCACTTCTACGAGGGCCGGGGCGTCGCCGCCGTCGCGCACGGGGTCCGTACCGCCGTCGCGGCCGGGTGCGGGACCGTCGTCCTGACGAACGGCTGCGGCGGTCTGCGCGAGGGCATGCGCCCCGGTCAGCCCGTGCTGATCAGCGACCACATCAACCTGACGGCGGCCTCCCCGATCGTCGGCGCCAACTTCGTCGACCTGACCGACCTGTACTCGCCGCGGCTGCGCGCGCTGTGCAAGGAGATCGACGAGACGCTCGAAGAGGGCGTGTACGTGCAGTTCACCGGCCCGCACTACGAGACGCCCGCCGAGATCAACATGGTCCGCGTGATGGGCGGCGACCTGGTCGGCATGTCCACCGTGCTCGAAGCCATCGCCGCGCGCGAGGCCGGTGCCGAGGTGCTGGGCATCTCGCTGGTCACCAACCTCGCGGCCGGGCTGAGCGGGGAGCCGCTCAACCACGAAGAGGTGCTGCAGGCGGGGCGGGACTCGGCGACCCGGATGGGTTCGCTGCTGGCCCGGGTGCTCGACCGGATCTGAGCCCCGCGCCCCCGCACACCGGCGGGGGCGAACTCCCACACCGCAGAAAGGCGGACACCGTGTTGCAGGACCTCATCGCGCAGGCCGGGGCATGGCTCGCGGAGGACCCCGATCCCGAGACCCGCGAGGAACTCGCCGGGCTCATCGAGGCCGGGTCCGCCGGGAGTACCGACGAGCTCGCCGCACGGTTCGCCGGCACCCTGCAGTTCGGCACCGCCGGGCTCCGCGGTGAGCTGGGGGCCGGGCCGATGCGGATGAACCGCTCCGTCGTCATCCGGGCGGCGGCCGGGCTCGCCGCGTACCTGAAGGCACAGGGACAGGGCGGCGGGCTCGTCGTCATCGGGTACGACGCCCGGTACAAGTCCGCCGACTTCGCCCGCGACACCGCGGCCGTGATGACCGGCGCGGGCCTGCGGGCGGCGGTGCTCCCCCGCCCGCTCCCCACCCCCGTGCTCGCGTACGCCATAAGGCACCTGGGTGCCGTCGCGGGCGTCGAGGTGACCGCCAGCCACAATCCCCCGCGGGACAACGGCTACAAGGTCTATCTCGGCGACGGCTCGCAGATCGTCCCCCCGGCGGACGGCGAGATCGCCGACGCGATCGACGCGGTCGGCCCGCTCGCCGGCGTGCCCCGCCCCGACGACGGCTGGGAGGTCCTGGGCGAGGAGGTCCTGGCGGCCTATCTGGCGCGCACGGACGCCGTGCTCGCCGCCGGGTCGCCGCGTACCGCCCGGGTCGTGTACACCGCCCTGCACGGGGTCGGCACGTCCGTGCTGACCGCCGCGTTCGACCGGGCCGGGTTCCCCGCGCCGGTGCTCGTCGCCGAACAGGCCGAGCCCGACCCGGCGTTCCCGACCGTCGCCTTCCCCAACCCGGAAGAGCCCGGCGCGATGGACCTCGCCTTCGCGACCGCGCGCCGCGCGGACCCCGACCTCGTCATCGCCAACGACCCGGACGCCGACCGCTGCGCCGTCGCCGTCCCGGACCCCGGTGCCGAGGGCGGCTGGCGGATGCTGCGCGGCGACGAGGTGGGGGCGCTGCTCGCCGCCCATCTGGTGGACCGGGGTGCCACCGGTGTCTTCGCCGAGTCGATCGTCTCGTCCTCGCTGCTCGGCCGGATCGCCGAGAAGGCGGGCAACGGCCACGAGGAGACGCTGACCGGTTTCAAGTGGATCGCCCGGGTGGAGGGGCTGCGGTACGGGTACGAGGAGGCGCTCGGCTACTGCGTCGACCCCGAGGGCGTGCGCGACAAGGACGGGATCACGGCCGCGCTGCTCGTCGCCGAGCTCGCCTCCGTGCTCAAGGAGCAGGGACGTACGCTCCTCGATCTCCTCGACGACCTCGCGGTCGCCCACGGACTGCACGCCACCGATCAGCTGTCGGTCCGGGTGAAGGACCTGTCGGTCATCTCCGACGCCATGGCGCGGCTGCGCGAGCAGCCGCCGGCCGCGCTCGCGGGCCTCGCCGTCACCTCCGCCGAGGACCTGGCACGGGGCACCGAGCAGCTGCCGCCCACCGACGGGCTCCGCTACCACCTGCGGGGCGCCCGGGTGATCGTCCGCCCGAGCGGCACCGAGCCGAAGCTCAAGTGCTATCTGGAGGTCGTGGTGCCGGTCGGTTCGGCGGACGAGCTGCCCGCGGCCCGTGCCAAGGGTGCGGAGCTGCTCGCCGGGATCAAGCGCGATCTGGCGGCCGCGGCCGGGATCTGAGCGGGATCGGGGCAGTCGGCGCGGGACCCCGGGGCGTCATCCGAAGCGGCCGTTCACGTAGTCGGCGGTCCGGGTGTCCCGCGGGGAGCCGAACATCTCGCCGGTCGGGCCGTGTTCGACGACGACGCCGGGCGTGCCCTGTTCGGCGAGGAAGAACGCGCAGTGGTCGGAGACCCGCGCCGCCTGCTGCATGTTGTGCGTGACGATCACGATGGTGACCTCCGCCTTGAGGTCGGCGATGGTCTCCTCGATCCGGCGGGTGGAGGTCGGGTCGAGGGCGGAGCAGGGTTCGTCCATCAGCAGCACCCGGGGGCGTACCGCCAACGACCGTGCGATGCACAGGCGTTGCTGCTGTCCGCCGGAGAGCGCGCCGCCGGGCCGGCGGAGCCGGTCCTTGACCTCGCGCCACAGGCCCGCCTTGGTCAGGCACTCCTCGACGAGGTCGTCCCGGCTGTCCCTGGCCGCCTTGATGCCGTTGAGCCTCAGCCCCGCGAGGACGTTGTCGTACAGGGACATGGCGGGGAACGGGTTGGGTTTCTGGAAGACCATGCCGATCTCGCGGCGGGCGCGGGTGATGCGGCGGCCCCGGTCGTAGATGTCCTCGCCGTCCAGCAGGACCCGGCCGGCCAGTGAGGCGGAGCCGGTCAGTTCGTGCATCCGGTTGAGGATGCGCAGGAACGTCGACTTGCCGCAGCCGGACGGGCCGATGAGGGCGGTGACCTCCAGTGCGGGCATGTGCAGGGAGACCCGGTCCAGGACCTTGTGGTCGCCGAACCAGGCGGAGATCGCTTCGGCTTCGAGGGTGGCGGGGGAGGCGGTGCCGGTGCGCGGCCGGTTCGGCGCGGTGGCGGGCAGCGGCATGGTCTCGGTCATCGGGATACGTCAACTCCTGTTGGTTCAGAGCAGGTTGGGGAGGAGGCGGGTGACGGCCGACGCGACCGCGAGGCCGAGCGCGGCGAGGACGGGCCCGGCGGCGATCCAGGTCTGCCAGCTCCCCCAGACCCGGTGCAGCCAGACCGTGAGGAGTGCGGCGGCGAGCAGCGCCTGCGCCCGGAGGAAGACCGCGAGCCAGGCGCCGCCCTCGCCGGTCTCCCCGCCGAGCGCCTCCTCGGCGGGGCCGATCCAGCCGAGGCGGACGGGGCGGGGCGGGCTGGGCCGGACGGGGGTGGCGAGTTCGGCGTCGACGTACAGCACGCCCGAGGGGGTGTACGGGCCGCCGGACGCGGTCATGAGGGTGAGCCGCCCCCGGGTCCCGGCGGGAGCGGGGAGCCTGTCGCCCGGGCGCCGGACGCCCGACACGGTGTACACGGCACTGCCCTGACCGGTCGTCACCTCGATCCTGGCCCCGGCGGGGAGCTTCGACAGGCCGTGGAACGGGCTGCCGTATCCCCACTGACGCCCCATGATCACGCTGGTGCCCGCCTGTCCCGGCAGCGGGGTGTCGCGGCGGTGTCCGGGTCCCGACATCAGCACGCCGGAGGTGGTGCCCTCGCCGACGACCTCGCGCAGGCCGAGGGCGGGGATGCGCAGAAGGGCGACGGGCGCCCCCGGGGAGAGCGGTTTGTCGTCGTAGGTGCGCTGGCCCACCGGGGCGGTGCCGAGCGCGAGTTGCCTGCGGAGTTCGGCGTAGCCGGTCCGCTGGTCGCGGGCGTGCTGGAGGTGACCGACGACCGTGAGACTGGCGGCGAAGCCGAGGAGTACGGCCGCGAGTACGCACAGCGCCGCTCCGGCCAGGGCGAGACCGGGGCGGGCGGGGGGCCGGGGCGCCGCTCCGGGGCCCGGCGGGGCGGGGGGCGGGGCGGGTGCCGCCGGCGGCGGCGGGGTCAGCACGGTCGTCACGTCGGATGTGCTCCTCGTCGGGGTGGGATGGGGGCGGGTCCTTGGCCGCACGGCAGGGCGGGGGTCGCGGCCCCGCCCCCGTGCGTTCAGAACCGGAGCAGGCCCTTGCGGCGGGTGTGTGTCACGAACGCGGTGCCGAGCCCGCAGAGCGCCAGCGCGGCCGTGCCGAGCGCGAGTGCGCCGGTGCCGGTCGAGGCGAGCACGCCGGAGGCGGCGTCCGGGCCGCCGCCCGAACCGCCGGTGGACGGGCCCCCGGTGGACGGAGCCGAGGCCCCGCCGTCGTCCGCGGAGTCGCTCGGGCTCGGCTCGGGGTCCGGTGCGTCGCCGACGGCGAAGAGGAACTCGACGCTGTGGCCGCCGGTCCCCGGCTCGGCGAGGGTGAGGGTGTACGAGCCGTCCTCGATGTCCGCCGGGACGGTGAACGCATAGGCGGAGACGGTCCCTTCGGCGTCGGCGGTGGCATCGGGGAAGGCGGCCCCGCTGTCGGCGAGGGCGACCTTCACCTTGGCGCCCCTGCCGTAGCCGCGCGCGGTGATCAGGACCTTCTGCCCGGCGGTGAGCGTCGGATTGACGTCCAGGGCTGTGCCGTCCGCGTCGGTGACGTCGAGGTCGGCGGGGGTATCCGGAGTGGGGCTGGCGGTGTCGCTCGGGTCCGGGGAGGGCGAGGTGCCGGCCCCGGTGACGGTGTACGCCACGGCGGCGGAGACGGATTCCGCGTACGCGCCGGAGTCCGCCGGGACGAACTCCGCGGTGAGCGTGTGCGCGCCTTCGGTGAGCGTCTTCGTCCTCGACTCGGCCGTTCCGGAGGCGACATCGGCGCTGCCGAGCTCGGTGGCCCCGTCCAGGAAGGTGACCTTCCCGGTGGCGTCCTGCGGTGTGACGGCGGCCTTCAGCGCGACCTCCGCCCCGGCGGGGGCGGTGGCGGGGGTGGCGGTGAGCGCGGTCGTGGTGGCGGCGGCCGTGCGTACGGCCCAGGAGTCGCCGGTGACCTGGATCCTCGCGGGGAAGTACTTGCCGCCGATGTTGGCGGCGTCGCGGCACATGAGCCGGACGTCGTACGTACCGTCCAGCGAACCGCTCGGGATCCAGCTCCGCAGCAGGGTTTCGAGCGACTTCCCGGCGAGGATGTCGGCGCTGAACGGCCCCTGGTCGAACGGGGCGCCGACGGTCGTCTTCCCCAGGGTGACCGTCCCGCCGGCCGGTTTGGCCAGCACCAGTGAGACCTGCTGCGCGTTCTCGGCGGGGCAGGCGCCGTCGGTGGTCACCCGGGGGAAGGTCGGGTTGTCGGCGGTCCTCCCCGAGGCGACCGGGAACGTCAGCCGGCCCAGCGTGTCCTCGGCCCGGGCGGCCGGCGCGAGGCCGAGGACCGCGGCCGCCGCGGCGAGCAGGAGCGAGCAGCAGAGCAGCAGCGCGGCGGGTGTTCTCGGTGGTGCGAGGTGTCTCATGGTGGTCGGTCCCCCCAATGGGATGCGGTGGTGGATACGCCGTGGAGCCGGGCACCCTGGGGGTGCCCGGCCGTGGCGCGGTTACGGGGTGGTGGTCAGCTCTCGCCCCGGAGGCCGGTGCTGCCGCAGCCGGCGATCGTGCCGAAGCCGTACGTGGCGATCACGCCGCTCTGCGCGCAGACCTTGGACGTGGAGCCGACGAAGGCGGCGGCGATCGTCGGGTCGGTCAGCTTGGCGGTCGGGACGACGTTGTAGACGTCGCGGTTGAAGGGGAAGGCGGTGTTGAGGGTGCCGTCCGTGTTGCGCGGGGCCACACCGTTCACCGAACCGAGCACGGCCGCGCCGCGCCGGTCGACGACGTCGCCCGGCTCGTTGCTCTGCGCGATGTACTGCGCGACGGAGTACGGGGCGATGTCGCCCGCGCTGTCCAGCGCCTCGCCGTTGTGCTCCTGGACGGTGTCGTCGACACAGGAGCCGAAGGTGGACTCGGTGAGGCCCAGCTGCCCGAGGAAGAAGGACCGGGTGCCGGAACCGGACTGGGGCAGCAGCGGGGTGAGCGCCACACCGTTGAGGGACGTCGTCTGGCAGGTGTAGACGGAGACGAGCTGTGCCTTGGTGAGCGCCTTGGGCAGGGCGCTGTCGGAGCGGACGGCGAAGGTGACCGCGTCCTTGCCGAACGGGATCCAGGTCAGGTCGGTGGACGAGGTGTCCGCGACGCCGCGCGAGGAGCGGGCGAAGTCCAGACAGCCGGTGTTGTTGTCGACGGCGTTGCGCAGTGCGTTGATGCCGGCCGAGGAGCCGTTGGGCCGGGCGATCGCGCAGCCGGTGGCGCGGGTCTTGACCGTCGTCGTGCCGAGGGCGTTGTACGAGGCGATCAGCGCGCCGCCGTCGACGGCGTCGCCGAGGCCGTTGACGACGTCCTGGGTGGTGTCCGAGCCGACACCGGCGAGGACCCGGTAGGTACCGGGGGCCGGGTCCGCCGAGGCGGGGGCCGCCATGGCGCCGAGGGCGAGGGCGGCGGCACCGACGACGGCACCGATGCGTGCGCGGGACTTGACGTTCACTTCTGTTCTCCTCCGTGCGTACGGATACGAGGAATGGAAGGAATGGACGCTCAAGCAGAATTCTGAATTCTTTTTCCACCGGCCCGTCGACCGGCCACCGGAGACTTTTCCGTATCCGGTTCCCGGCGGCCACCAACGGCGACGGTTGATCAGGTTACGAAATGCTTTACGAGGCGACACCTGGAGAACTCAGCCGGCCCGGACCGATTTCCGCACGGAAAGGCGGAGCAGAACGGGTCCGGAAAGGCCCGAGATGCCACCCGCGAGCAGCACCCCGATCAGCACCCAGCGGACGACCCCGAGGACCGTGGCGGGGGTCGGGCCGCCGGACTCGGCGACGTTCTGCTGCCCGGCTCCGCCGGGGCCCGCCCGGTGCGCCGGTGCGCCGCCGGTGCCGGAGTCCGCGCCGCTCCCGCCGGCCGCGCCCGTTCCGCCACCGGCGCCGCCCGTGCCGCCGCCCGCTCCCCCGGTCCCGCCGCCGGACGCGCCGAAGCCGCCGGGGCCCGCCGGTCCGCCCGCTCCGGAGCTCCCGGCCGCGGACTCCGGCCGCTCCAGCCGGTCCGCGGCGGCGAGCGCCCGGGTTCGGAGGGTGGCGGGCAGCGGCGCGTATCCGGGCGGGAGCTGTCCGGCGGCGGCACCCGGGGTCTGGCCGGCCCGTGCCGCGTAACGGATCAGTCCGGCGAAGTCCTTGCGCTCGGCCGCCGGGGTGCCGGTGTAGGCGCCCGCGTAGACGACGGAGGCGAGGGGGTAGGCCCGGCCCCTGGCGCCGGCCGGGTTCGGGGCGAGCACACCCGGTGTGGCCGAGTCCTTCATGGCGGCGACGCCGGCGAGCAGCGAGGCGGGGGTGGGGGCGACGAAGGTGCCGTCGGCGTTGCGCAGGGAGGCGGTCCGGAGGCCGTAACGGGCCGCGGAGGCGGCGTCGACGATCGCGAGCACCATGCGCTGGCCGGCCAGCGGGGGCGTGTTGACCAGCTTGGCCGGTGAACCGTTGCCCCCGGCGGCCGCGGTGGTCGTCGATCCGTTGTTGCCCCGGCGGGTGCGCAGCGCGCCCTCGTGCATGTCCTGGACGTACGGGGCGATCTCGGTGGTTCCGTACTCCAGGGACTCGTCCCCGACGGTCACGGTGGTGCGGGTCGGATCCGCCTTGGGGAAGTCGTTCATGCCGGTGTCGGAGTCGAGGTGCAGTTCCTCGAAGTACGGGTTGACCTTCGTGCCCCAGGGGTCGGGGGTGCCGGCCAGGAATTCCCGCGCCTCGGTGTCGGACCGCAGCCACTTCCACAGCATTTCGGTGGTGTCGGAACTCTCCAGCTGCACCATGATGCTCGACGGCGAAAGATAGGGAACCCAGTCCTCGAAGGCCGGATTGAGCTTCTTGAATTCCTCGTCGTGGAAGAGGCTGAGCGGATTTCCCTTGAGGTGTTCGGGGGCCTCCTTGATCCTGCTGACCACGTCCTTCTGGTACGAGGAGGTGAGCATCTTGGCGAGCAGTCTCGGGGTGAGTTTCATCGAGGCGAGCTGTCCGGAGCCCGGCATCTCGACGAAGAAGCCGACGACCAGTCCGCTCACCGCGACCGGGGCGTGCACCGCGGTTCCGGCCGCCCCCTCCCCCGGCGGGAGCAGCGGGTCGACGGTGAAGGCGAGGTGCGGGGAGCCCGTCGTGGGCCGGGCGAGGGTGTCCCGGGCGCCCGCCTCGCCGCTCTGGCTGAACGCGAACTTCGCGCTGCCCGCACCCGCGCAGAGGGTCGACTGCCAGGAGCTGACCGCCTCGGTGACGAGCTCCGAGCCGGTCACCCGGCGCTCCGCCCGGTCGGCCGGGCAGGTGTTGCCGACCGGCTGGAAGTGCAGCGGGACCACGAGGCGCTGGGCCCAGTTGGAGGCGGTGAGCGGCGAGGTCTCCAGCCGGTGGTTCGAGCCGGTTCCCCCGTCCACGTCGTGTCCGCCGCGCGGTACGACGACGAGCCAGCAGGGGCGGGTCCCGGTCCGGCCGTTCTTCCGCACCGGCTCGCCGCAGCCGAGCTGCGAGGCCTCCTGCCCGGACTGCATCTGGAAGGTGAACTCGCCGGTGCCGTCCGCGTGGGTGACGGCGTAGGGCTCCTCGTTGGAGTCGATCGAGCTGAAGTAGGTCCAGTCGCGCGACCCGGAGGTCGCGGTACCGCCGTCGGCGGGGCGGAACGGGACGTACGACTCGCCGGCCCCGTTGTCCACGTACTCCTTCTCGGCGGGGTCGGCGGCGCCCACCCCGATCTGGCGCAGCGCGGTCCAGTTGCCGCCCTGCCCGCCGCTGCCCTGGGCGCCGAACTGGCACTGCTCGCGCGAGGGCCCCCGGGGGTCGTCGCCCCAGCACTGCATGATCTGGAGGTAGTCGTAGGTGAAGCCGTCCTGCGTCGGCCGGCCGCCGGTCCAGGTGATCCGGACCCCCTGGCCCCGGAGCTGTTCGGTCTGGTGGACGGTGACCCTCAGCTTCGAGAAGTCGTCGTACGGGCCCTCGCGGCCGGTCACCGTCACCGCCGAGCCCGTCGCCGCCTCGGCGGGAGAGGTGGTGGAGGGCAGCGGCAGCAGGGCGGTCACCAGGGCGGCGAGCAGGGCCCCGGCGCCGGTGACGAGGCGTCGGGGGGTGTGACGTCCGGGTGTCATCGCAGCCCTTCCTTGCGGCGGTTGCGGGCGGCGAGCGCCCGTGCGGTGAGCGGTGGTCCGACGACCACGCCGAGGAGCAGGACGGCGGAGAGCGCCATCAGTACGCCGCGCAGCCCCGGCGATCCGGCCGCGGCGAGGGTGACCGGGTTGCCGACGACGGAGGCGTCCCCGGTCCCGGCCGCGGCCGAGCCGTCGATCCGCTCGCCGGTGTCGGGGTCGACGGCGCCGGAGGCCGCACCGCCCGCCGTACCGCCGGACGCCCCGTCCGTACCGGAGGAGCCGCCCGACGCGCCTGCGGCCCCGGCGCCGCCCGCACCGCCCGCGGAGCCCTGGCCGCCGCCCGTGCCGCCGGTGGATCCGCCGCCGGAACCGCCGCCGTTCGCACCGGCGCCGACCCGGGTCCGCTCCTTGGCGCCGGCCGTGCCGTCGGCGCACTGCGTGGTGCCGCGCTTGTCGCAGGCCTGGGGGTAAGGGGCGTTCCTGGCAAGGGTGTTGGAGCCGTCGGAGGAGAAGGTGGGGTTGCGGCAGCTCTTGATGTCGATGGCGGCGGTCGGCGCACCCGGGATCCTGCGGACCTGGGTGAATCCGGCTTCGACGAGGTTCTTGGGCAGCGGCGAGTAGCCGAGTTCCTCGGCCTGCTGCTGGCCCTCGCAGAGGAAGTAGTTGGCGAAGGCGCCGAGGGTCCTGCCCTTGGCGGCGGTGAACGGCGACTCGGCCGCGGTAGGCACGATCATGTAGCTGTAGGAGGAGAGCGGGTAGGTGCGCCGGTCGGTCGAGCGGTAGACCCCGTCCAGGATCTGGGTGAGGTAGTTCTCGGAGTTCCTGTCCTCGTTGATCCGGGCCTTCATCAGCGCCACGGCGACGCTGGAGGCGGTCGGCTCGACGTAGTAGCCGGAGGCGTTGAGCACCTTCGCCACCGGGAAGTGGGTCTTGATCGCGTACGAGTACTCGACGTAGGTGATCGCGCCTTCGGCGTGCCCCTGCTTGGTGTAGCCGGAGACGCCGAGCGAACCGGACTTGGCGATCGTCGAGGAGCCCGGCACGACGGGGAAGTACGAGGTCATCCCGCAGGGTGCGGAGCGCCCGGCGCGCCTGCAGTACGCGTCCCACAGTGCGCCGTGCTCCTTGGCCAGCCAGGTGGTCAGCTGCGCGGTCGTACCGGAGCCGTCGGAGCGCACGACGGGGATGATGCGGCGGGCGGGGAGCACCAGGCCGGGGTTGTCGGCCCGGATCTCGGGGGCGTTCCACATCGTGAGCGCGCCGGTGAAGATCTTGGTGACGACCTCGCCGGAGAGCCGCAGATTGGTGACCTGGCGGCCACCGATCCGCAGGTTGTACATGAAGGCCGTGCCACCGGCCACGATCGGCATGTACGCGTATCCGCGCCTGGGCGGCGCGTCCCGCATCCCGGATTCGGTCAGTCCGTACGGGATCTCGGAGACGGCGAAGTCGGCCGTGCCGTTCTTGAACTGCTCACGGCCCACCGAGGAGCCGACCGGTGAGTAGTTGACCGTCATGCCGCTGTTGGCGGCGACATTGCGGCGCCACTGGTCGAGCGCGTTGGAGCTCCAGGTGGAGCCCCCGCCGCTGATCTTCGTGTACGAGGCGGCCCGGGCGGTCGCCGGGTGCAGGGCGAGCAGCGCGCACACCAGTGCCGCCACCGCCGTGGTCAGTCGGGAGACGGTTGCCGGTCTCACTGGTCACTCACTCCTCGTGTCGATGGGGGTCTGCCGGGACCGGGCGGCGAACCGCTCGGCGTCGCGCCGCGACGCCCGGACCCGGCGGTGCTCCTGACGTCTGGTCAGCTGCCCCGGTCCGCGGCCGCCGATGACCCGGGCGAGGACGAACAGCACCAGCACCAGCGCCATCAGGACGGCCGCCGTGCCGAAACCGCGGGCGATCATCGTGGGTTCGGGCGACTTGACGAACTCGAAGGTGGCGAGCGGCAGCGAGACCTGGGGTCCCGACAGCGGGTCGCCGTTGATCTCGGCGGTGAATCCGGCGGTCAGCAGCACGGGCGAGGTCTCGCCGATCCCGCGCGCGGTGCCGAGGATGACGGAGGTGGTCAGCCCGGAGCGCGCGGTCGGCAGCACCACGTGCCGGACGGTGCGCCAGCGCGAGGTGCCCAGCGCGTACGCGGCCTCCCGCAGCGTCCCCGGCACCAGCCGGATCACCACGTCCGCCGCCCTGATGACGATCGGCAGCATCATCACGGCGAGCGCGAGCGACGCGGCGAAGCCGGACCGGTCGAAGCCGAGCGCCAGGATCACCGTCGCGTAGACGAACAGGCCCGCGACGATCGACGGCAGCGCGGTCATCGCCTCGACGACGGTGCGCACGAACCGGGCGAAGCGGCCCGGCACCTCGTTGAGGAAGACCGCGCAGACCATGCCGGCGGGCACGGTCAGGGCGAGCGCGACGGTGATCTGCTCCAGCGTGCCGAGGATCGCGTGCAGGATGCCGCCCGCCGAGAGCGGGTCCAGCGGGCCGGCCTCGGCCATGTCCTGGGTGAAGAAGTTCAGGTGCGGCAGCGCCTTGCGGCCCTCCCACAGCGTGAAGACGACGACGAAGCCGAGCGCGACGACCATGACCAGGCCGAGGCTCTGCACCACGACGGCGGCCAGCCGGTCCCGTACCGCGGGGCCGTTCTCGTCGAAGGAGACCAGCAGGGCGTACAGGGCGAGGAACAGTCCGTACGCGACGGCCAGGAAGCCGACGGTCCCGCTGAACGGCAGCAGCCGGGCGAACAGCAGCCAGGTGATCGACAGGGCGGCGGCCGCGGCGCCGAGCAGCGCGTACACATCGGTGGCGCGCAGCAGACGCGGGGACCGCCGCCGCTCGCCCTCGGGCGGCGCGGCGCGTTCCGCGGTGGTGACGGGCTTCTCGGGTGCGATGGTCATCTGCTGGGTCCCCTCATTCACTCGTCGCGCCGGACCGGCTGCGGGCGGCGATCGACGACGCCGCGAAGTTGACGACGAGGGTCATCAGGAAGAGCGCGAGGCCCGCTGCCATCAGCGCCGACATGCCGAATTCGCTGGCCTCGCCGTAGCGCAGCGCGATCAGCGCGGCGACCGAACCGGCCCCGCTGCGCACCACGTGCCACTGGATCTCGAAGACCGGCGAGATGATCAGGTAGACCCCGATGGTCTCGCCCAGCGCCCTGCCCAGGCCGAGCATGGTGCCGCCGATCATGCCGCCCCTGCCGAACGGCAGGACGACGCTGCGGATCATGCCCCAGCGGGTGGCGCCCAGCGCGTACGCGCCCTCGCGCTCGCCGGCCGGCGCCTGCGAGAACACCTCGCGCATCACCGAGCAGGCGATCGGCGCGACCATCAGCGCCACGACGACCCCCGCGACCAGGGTGGACGAGGTGTACACGCTCTCCGGCGCAAGCGGGTCGGAGGGATCGGCGCCGTCCACCCGGAAGACCGGGATCCAGCCCAGATAGGTCGCGATCCAGCGGGCGGTGGGCAGGATCTTCCCCTCGAAGAAGAACAGCCCCCACAGCCCGTAGACGACCGACGGCACGGCCGCCATCAGATCGACGACGCTGATCAGCGTGCGGCGCAGCCGGGGCGGCGCGTACTCGGAGATGTACAGCGCCCCGCCGACCGCCAGCGGTACGGCGACGGCGACGGCCACCAGCGCGATGAGCACCGTCCCGACCAGTACGGCGGCGATCCCGAAGCGGCCGGCGTCCGGTTCCCAGGCCTCGGTCGTCAGGAACGACCAGCCCGCCCGGGACAGTGCCGACCAGGCCCGGTAGAGCAGGAATCCGCCGACCAGCAGCATGACCGCGAGCACCAGCCCACCGCCGCCGCGGGCCACGCCCCTGAACACGCGGTCGGGCAGTCCCGGATCCGCGTACAGCCGCCGCGGCGTGTCCGGCGCCGCGGTCCCCCTCGTATCTCTCGTCACGCGGTCGACGCTGCTGCCGCGTCATGGACACGCATGCTCCGAGATGTGAATGAGGTGTTCCCTAAGGGCAACTTCCGGTGACGCCCCCCATCTCGGCGAGCAGCCCGCAGAACCGCTCGTACGCGGCCCGGCAGGTCGAATGGCGCTCGTAGGCCCGCGCCGAGACGACGGTGGCCCGTCCGTCCCGGTCCCGGAGCAACCACATCCAGCCGTTGCCCCCGGGCGTGTGCTGCACGCCGCCCGTCAGGCCCTGCTGTCCCGCGCGCAGCTCCTCGAAGGCGGCCCGGCATGCGCCGTGCTCGCCGTACGAACGCGCGGAAACCGCGACCACCCGCCCGTTCTGCGCGATCATCCGCCAGCCGTATCCGCCGTCCGCGCCGATGTCTATGCGGCAGCGCGTGCCGGTGGCGTCCGCTCTGCCGGAACCGCCGTCGTCCGTCATCTCGTCCCACCCCCCGCCGCCCGCTTCGGAAGTCGGGCGGCACGCGCAATGTATGGAGGGCGGCAGGACCGCCGGGACCCGAAACCGCCGCAGCGGTCGGCTTTCACACGGAAGTTGCCCCTCGTGCGCCCGGCATACACGGGGGCGTTCCGCCCGGCGCCGGGCGGTAGTCTGCGGCGACTCGCATACCTACCAGTGAGAGGCCGTGCATGCGCACAGGCAGAACCGGCACCGTGGCCGCCCTCGCGGGAGCGCTCGCCCTCGCGGCGTTCACCGCCCCGGCCGCGGAGGCCGCCGACACCGGCATCAAGGTGTCGAAGATGGTCGTGAACTCGGGCAGGCCCGTCGTCGTGGGCACCACCGAGGAGAAACTCCCCGGTGTCAGCTTCCATGTCACCTGGTCCGCGGGCCACTCGCTCTCCGACGTGGAGGCAAGTCCGTACCTGTACCACGACACCACCGCGAGCAGGGGTGCCGACCACGGCGGCATCTACCTGAGCAGCATGACCTGTTACGAGGACGGCTCGCGCGCCGCCGACTGCGAGGGCGAGCTGTACATCGAGCCGCGCTACACCCTGGACTCGAACAACGACGCCACGACCTGGAAGGTCGGCGCGGCCGCACGCGTCTGGGGTGCGAACGGTCAGCCGAAGAGCCAGGAGTACCTGCCCGCCCTCGGCACGGCGCGGGTCAAGCGTGCCGCGCGGGCGACCGTCAACGCCTCGCCCGAGCCGGTGGCCAAGGGCAGGACGCTCACCGTGACCGGCCGGCTCACGCGCGCCGACTGGGTGAAGCACACCTACACCGGTTACGGCGGCAAGGCGGCGAAGCTGCAGTTCCGCAAGGCGGGCACCAGCACGTACTCCACGGTGAAGATCGTCAAGGCGAACTCCTCGGGCAACCTGAGGACCACGGTCAAGGCCTCCGCGGACGGCTACTGGCGCTGGACCTTCGGCGAGACGTCCACGACGGGCGGCGCGACCGCCGGCGGGGACTACGTCGACGTCAGGTAGGCCCCGGAACATGGGTGGAGCCCGCACCGGCACGGTGCGGGCTCCACCGGACCGGGCCTCAGCCGGTCGCGAGGAGCACCACGAGCAGCACCGCGCCCACCACCGCGGGAGCGATCACCTCGTAGGCCCAGCGCACCGACACCGACGGCTCCGTGGACCCCGCGGCGGCGCCCGCACCACCCGTCCTCGCCCGCTCCGCCAGCTCACGCAGATCGGCCATGGTCTGGTCGGCCGACGCCGTCCGGGCCCGGGTGTCGCGCACATCGGCCTGCACGGACGTGCGGTCGTACGGGTCGTCCAGCGACCGCCGGGACTGCTGCCGGGCCGCCTTCTTCCGCTGCCGCAGCGAGACCGGCACCGCCCACAGCTGGTACTTGGCGCCGCCCTCGGTGAACAGCTCGCTCGAATACCCGGCCCGCAGATCGGAGACCTCGGTCCACGGCATGGTGATCGTCCGGAACGGGTTACGGATCCGGATGCGCCGGTCGTTGGCGAGCACGACGGGCCGCAGCGTGAACGCGACGACCAGCGGCACCGAGGTCAGCATCCCCGCCAGCGCCAGCCACGGCACCCGGCCGTCCCCGCGGATCGCGGCGTCCCCGCCGATCCAGAGGATGAGCACAAGCAGCAGGACGCCCCCGACGATCCCGGCGGGCGAGCGGAAGGTCCGGTCGGCGTAGACCGGCTCGGCGGGTGGTGTGGGGCTCGTCATGGGCCCGATTCTGCCTGACGGGGGCACGGTGCCGCCCGGCGGACCGCGCCCCGCGCGGAGAGGTGGTCCCCCTGTACAGGTCGCTACGCGCGTAGATATGCTCCTCTGGTGACCATGCCCACCACAGCCCCCTCCCCCAGGCTCTCAGCTGCGTTCGAGCAGGGAGGTGCCCCCCTCGCCGACGCGACCGCGTCCGACAGTGCGCTGCGCCGCTTCCTGCACGGGCTGCCCGGCGTCGACGCCGTCGGCCTCGAAGCGCGCGCCGCGTCCCTCGGCACGCGTTCGATCAAGACGACGGCCAAGGCCTACGCCATCGACCTGGCCATCTCGATGATCGACCTGACGACGCTGGAAGGCGCGGACACCCCGGGCAAGGTCCGGGCCCTCGCCGCCAAGGCCGTCAACCCCGACCCGACCGACCGCACGACCCCGCGCACCGCGGCGGTCTGCGTCTACCCCGACATGGCGGCGACCGCCGTCGCCGCGCTGGCCGGTTCCGGTGTGAAGGTGGCGTCGGTGGCGACGGCCTTCCCCGCCGGCCGCGCCGCGCTCGACGTGAAGCTCGCGGACGTCCGCGACGCCGTGGCCGCCGGGGCCGACGAGATCGACATGGTGATCGACCGGGGGGCCTTCCTCTCCGGCCGCTATCTGAAGGTGTACGAGGAGATCCTCGCCGTGAAGGCGGAGTGCGCGCGGGCCGACGGCACCGACGCCCGCCTGAAGGTGATCTTCGAGACCGGCGAGCTGTCCACGTACGACAACATCCGCCGCGCCTCCTGGCTCGGCATGCTGGCCGGCGCCGACTTCATCAAGACCTCGACCGGCAAGGTCGGGACGAACGCCACGCCCGCGAACACCCTGCTGATGCTGGAGGCCGTGCGCGACTTCCGCGCGCAGACCGGTGTGCAGATCGGCGTGAAGCCGGCCGGCGGCATCCGCACGTCCAAGGACGCGATCAAGTTCCTGGTGCTGGTGAACGAGACCGCGGGCGAGGACTGGCTGGACAACCACTGGTTCCGCTTCGGCGCCTCCAGCCTGCTGAACGATCTGCTGATGCAGCGCCAGAAGCTCAGCACCGGCCGTTACTCCGGCCCCGATTACGTGACGGTGGACTGATCCCCATGGCATCTGTATTCGAGTACGCCCCCGCCCCCGAGTCGCGCTCGGTCGTCGACATCGCCCCCTCGTACGGGCTGTTCATCGACGGCGAGTTCACCGAGGCGGCCGACGGCAAGGTCTTCAAGACCGTCTCGCCGAGCAGCGAAGAGGTGCTCTCCGAGGTCGCGCAGGCCGGCGCCGCCGACGTCGACCGGGCCGTGAAGGCGGCCCGCAAGGCGTTCGAGAAGTGGTCGGCGCTGCCCGGCTCCGAGCGCGCCAAGTACCTCTTCCGGATCGCCCGGATCATCCAGGAGCGCAGCCGCGAGCTCGCCGTCCTCGAAACCCTCGACAACGGCAAGCCGATCAAGGAGACCCGCGACGCGGACCTCCCGCTGGTCGCGGCGCACTTCTTCTACTACGCGGGCTGGGCCGACAAGCTGGACCACGCCGGCTACGGCGCGAACCCGCGCCCGCTCGGTGTCGCGGGCCAGGTCATCCCGTGGAACTTCCCGCTGCTCATGCTCGCGTGGAAGATCGCACCGGCGCTCGCCACCGGCAACACGGTGGTCCTCAAGCCCGCCGAGACGACCCCGCTCTCCGCACTGTTCTTCGCGGACATCTGCCGCCAGGCGGGCCTGCCCAGGGGCGTCGTGAACATCGTCACCGGGTACGGCGACGCGGGCGCCGCGCTCGTCGCCCACGAGGACGTGAACAAGGTCGCCTTCACCGGCTCGACCGCGGTCGGCAAGGCCATCGCCCGCCAGGTCGCCGGTACGGACAAGAAGGTCACCCTCGAACTGGGCGGCAAGGGCGCCAACATCGTCTTCGACGACGCCCCGGTCGACCAGGCCGTCGAGGGCATCGTCACCGGCATCTTCTTCAACCAGGGCCAGGTCTGCTGCGCGGGCTCGCGGCTCCTGGTCCAGGAGTCGGTCCAGGACGAGGTGCTGGACGCGCTGAAGCGCCGGCTGTCCACCCTCCGGCTCGGCGACCCGCTGGACAAGAACACCGACATCGGTGCGATCAACTCCGCGGAGCAGCTCGCCCGGATCACCGCACTCGCCGAGACGGGCGAGGCGGAGGGCGCCGAACGCTGGAGCGCCCCCTGCGAACTCCCCTCCGCCGGTTACTGGTTCGCCCCGACGCTGTTCACCAACGTCACCCAGGCGCACACCATCGCCCGCGACGAGATCTTCGGCCCGGTGCTGTCGGTGCTGTCGTTCCGCACGCCCGACGAGGCGGTCGCCAAGGCCAACAACAGCCAGTACGGCCTCTCGGCCGGCATCTGGACGGAGAAGGGCTCCCGCATCCTCGCGGTGGCGAACAGGCTCCGGGCGGGCGTCGTCTGGGCCAACACGTTCAACAAGTTCGACCCGACCTCGCCCTTCGGCGGCTACAAGGAGTCGGGCTTCGGCCGCGAAGGCGGCCGTCACGGCCTGGAGGCGTACCTCGATGTCCGATAACCGTCTGAGCGTCTTCAAGACCTACAAGCTGTACGTCGGGGGCAAGTTCCCCCGCTCCGAGAGCGGCCGGGTGTACGAGGTGACGGACTCGAAGGGCAAGTGGCTGGCGAACGCCCCCCAGTCCTCCCGCAAGGACGCGCGCGACGCGGTCGTGGCCGCCCGCAAGGCGTTCGGCGGCTGGTCGGGGGCGACCGCGTACAACCGCGGCCAGATCCTCTACCGCGTCGCGGAGATGCTGGAGGGCCGCAAGGACCAGTTCGTACGCGAAGTGGCCGACGCCGAGGGCCTGTCGAAGTCCAAGGCGGCGGCCGCCGTCGACGCGGCGATCGACCGCTGGGTCTGGTACGCCGGGTGGACCGACAAGATCGGCCAGGTCGTGGGCGGGGCGAACCCGGTCGCGGGCCCGTTCTTCAATCTGTCCACCCCCGAGCCCACCGGTGTGGTCACGGTCCTGGCGCCCCAGGAGTCCTCGTTCCTGGGCCTGGTCTCGGTGATCGCCCCGGTGATCGCGACCGGCAACACGGCCGTCGTCATCGCTTCGGCGGCCTCCCCGCTGCCCGCGCTCTCGCTGGGCGAGGTGCTGGCCACCTCCGACCTGCCGGGCGGAGTGGTGAACATCCTGTCCGGGAGGACCGCGGAGATCGCCGCCCCGCTCGCCTCCCACCAGGACGTCAACGCCATCGACCTCACGGGCGCCGACACCGCGCTGGCGAAGGAGCTGGAGATCGCGGCGGCGGACAACCTGAAGCGCGTCCTGCGCCCGCCCGTCTCCCCGGACGGCGGCGCCACGGACTGGACGGCCGATCCGGGCACCCACCGCCTGACGGCCTTCCTGGAGACCAAGACGGTCTGGCACCCGACGGGCGCCCTGGGCGTCTCGGGCTCCTCGTACTGACCGGATCCCCGCACGTCGACGGCCTGTTCCTCCGGCACCCCGGCGGAACAGGCCGTCGACGGCCGCTCAGCCGCCGTGCAGCGCCTGTGCCACCGGCCCGACCAGCGGCAGGTCCTTCAGTGCACCGCCGCTGGTCAGCGGGTCGGTGACGGCGGCCGTGGACACCGGCTTGAAGTCGGCGAGCTGCGTACCCACCGCGTTGTCCAGCGGATCCGTGCCGGTGCCGGCCAGCGGGTCGAGCCGCAGATGCGTCACCGGGGCGATGCCGTTGCGGAGCGAGTGACCGAGCGCCCCGGTCACCGCACCCCCGGCGGCCTCCCCGGCCTCGCCGAGGCCGGTGTCGGCGCCCACGACCGGCACGTGGGGCAGCGGCGCCGCCTGGGCCGCCGCACCCCCCGCGCCGAGCGCGGCACCCACCGCGGTGACGGTCAGACCTGCCCTCAGCAGAGCGCGGCGCCGGGACCTGGAAAGTGCATGACGTGCCATGGAGTTCCCACCTGATCGAGACGATCGAGTAATCATCTGAGTGCGTAGAGTAGTTGAGGTGTGATGCTCGATACCAACACGGGCACCGGGGGATCCCCTGCGCGGGTCAATGCCTCACACTCATGTTCTGTGAATTCCCAACCGATCCCGACCCGCGTGGTGCTGCTCGCGGGCCCTTCCGGCTCCGGCAAGTCCTCCCTCGCCGCCCGCACCGACCTGCCGGTGCTGCGCCTGGACGACTTCTACAAGGAGGGCGACGACCCCACGCTGCCGCTCGTCCCCGGCAGCACGGACATCGACTGGGACTCCGCGCAGTCCTGGGACGCCGACGCCGCGGTCGCCGCGATCGAGGAACTCTGCCGCACGGGCCGCACCCACGTCCCGGTCTACGACATCTCCACCAGCTCCCGGGTCGACCGGGAGGCCCTCCACATCCAGCGCACGCCGCTGTTCGTGGCCGAGGGGATCTTCGCCGCGGACATAGTCGAGCGGTGCCAGGAACTGGGCGTACTGGCGGACGCGCTGTGCCTGCGCGGCCGTCCGACGACGACGTTCCGCCGCCGGCTGCTGCGGGACCTGCGCGAGGGACGCAAGTCGGTGCCGTTCCTGCTGCGGCGCGGGTGGCGGCTGATGCGGGCGGAGCGGCGGATCGTGGCGCGGCAGACGGCGCTGGGCGCGCATCCCTGCGGCAAGGAAGAGGCCCTGGGCCGGCTGGCCGCGGCGGCGGCGGGCCGCTGCCGACGGGCGCCCGCGGCACGCGGCACGGCGTAGCGGGCCCGCCCCGTACACACGCGAACGGGGTCGGACAGGCCCCCCGGCCCGTCCGACCCCGCAGCACTTCCCCCGTACTCCGCTACCTCCCCCGAAGCAGCGCCCCCGTGCTTCCCCCGTACTCCGCCACCTCCCCCGAAGCGGCGGCCCCGTGTTCCCCCGTGTTCCCCCTCGCCTCAGGCCACCAGCTCACCGAAGGACTCCTCCTCGTCACGGCCGAAGCTGAGGACCTCGTCCTCGCGCAGCCGGCGGAGCGACCGCCAGATGCTGGACTTCACCGTGCCGACACTGATGTCGAGGATGGCCGCGATCTCCGGATCGGTGCGGCCCTCGTAGTAGCGGAGGACCAGCATCGTGCGCTGGAGTTCCGGCAGCCGCGCCAGCGCCTGCCAGAGCACGGCGCGCAGTTCCGTGCCGCGCATCGCGTCCGTGTCGCCCGCCGTCTCCGGCAGCTCCTCGGTCGGGTACTCGTTGAGCTTGCGCCTGCGCCAGGCGCTGATGTGCAGATTGGTCATGGTGCGGCGCAGATAGCCGCCGACCGCCGCCTTGTCACTGATCCGGTCCCACGCCCGGTACGTCGAGAAGAGGGCGCTCTGCAGCAGGTCCTCGGCCTCGAACCGGTCGCCGGTCAGGTGGTAGGCGGTCGCGTACAGGGAGGCGCGGCGCTCCCGGACGTAGGCCGTGAACGCCGCTTCGGCGTCCTCGCCCTGCGCCGGAGCCGTCCGCTCCCCCGTGCCCTCCCCGTACGCCTTGCCCCCGTTGTTCCCCCCGTTGCCCCCCACGGGCACGTCAACCACCGTCATGTACGACGGGTGCTGACGCCCGGCGCCACGAACGCACCCCCGTCCACTCCCGGCGCCGGACTTCTCGGTGCCCCTGCCGACGTCATGGAGACGCGTGACAACTGCGCTTGCGGTGATGCTGTGAGTTGCGTTCATCTCGCGCCCCCCATCGGTGGAGTCCGTCCGTTCCTTGTGCCAATGAGCTTGCCGGGGCAGTTTCATGGCGCTGTCCGCCGACTGTCACAGGCCTGTCACAGGGCCTGCCGTCCGTGCGCGGAAGGTGCGCCGGAGGTATGAGTCGGCCCCAACTGTCGAACTGAGGCTCTGCCATGGGTCAGAATGACCAGCGTGCCTTTCCTGTTGCTGATCGAGGACGACGACGCCATCCGCACGGCCCTCGAACTCTCGCTGTCGCGCCAGGGCCACCGTGTGGCCACTGCCGCGACGGGAGAGGACGGCCTGAAACTGCTGCGTGAGCAGCGGCCGGACCTGGTCGTGCTGGATGTGATGCTGCCCGGGATCGACGGCTTCGAGGTGTGCCGGCGCATCCGGCGCACCGACCAGCTGCCGATCATTCTGCTGACCGCCCGCAGCGACGACATCGACGTCGTGGTCGGGCTGGAGTCCGGTGCCGACGACTATGTGGTGAAACCCGTGCAGGGCCGGGTGCTCGACGCCCGCATCCGCGCGGTGCTGCGTCGCGGCGAGCGCGAATCCACCGACTCCGCGTCCTTCGGGAGCGTGGTGATCGACCGTTCCGCGATGACCGTGACCAAGAACGGGGAGGACCTGCAGCTCACGCCGACCGAGCTGCGCCTCCTGCTGGAGCTGAGCCGCCGCCCGGGCCAGGCCCTGTCGCGGCAGCAGTTGCTGCGGCTGGTCTGGGAACACGACTACCTCGGTGACTCCCGGCTGGTCGACGCGTGCGTGCAGCGGCTGCGGGCCAAGGTGGAGGACGTGCCGTCCTCGCCGACACTGATCCGTACCGTCCGGGGTGTGGGCTACCGGCTGGACTCGCCTCAGTGAGCAATGCCGTCAAACGGAGCCTGCTCACCGGGCTTCGCTGGACCAGTCTGCGGCTGCGTCTCGTCGTGGTGTTCGCCCTGGTGGCGCTGACCGCCGCGGTCTCCGCGTCGGGGATCGCGTACTGGCTGAACCGCGAGGCCGTGCTGACCCGTACCCAGGACTCCGCCCTCGGGGACTTCCGCCAGGAGATGCAGAGCCGGGCGGCCTCGCTGCCGCTCCACCCCACCAGGGACGACCTGCAGAACGCCGCCGTGCAGATGGCGAGCAGCTCGCCCGGCTACAGCGTGCTGCTGGTCGACGAACGCGACACCGGCAAGCCGATCGTCGGCAACTCCGACCTGGACACCTTCACGCTCGACAACGTACCGCTGTCGCTCCAGAAGGCGGTCAACAAGAAGCAGCCGCTGGAAGCGGGCAACAAGTACGAGTACCACCTGTTCTGGCAGCGGACCAGCATCCGCGGCACGCCGTACCTGGTGGGCGGTACGAAGATCATCGGCGGTGGCCCGACCGGCTACATGCTGAAGTCGCTCGACCAGGAACGGCAGGACCTCAACTCCCTGGCCTGGTCCCTGGGGATCGCCACCGGGCTCGCGCTGATCGGCTCGGCGCTGCTCGCGCAGGCCGCGGCGACCACCGTGCTGCGGCCCGTGCAGCGGCTCGGCGACGCCGCCCGCAAGCTCGGCGAGGGCAAGCTCGACACCCGGCTCGTGGTCTCCGGCACGGACGAACTGGCCGACCTCTCCCGTACGTTCAACAGAACCGCGAGTTCGCTGGAGAAACGGGTCGCGGACATGAGCGCACGGGACGAGGCGAGCCGGCGGTTCGTCGCCGACATGTCGCACGAGCTGCGCACCCCGCTCACCGCGCTGACCGCCGTCACCGAGGTGCTGGAGGACGAGGCGGACAGCCTCGACCCGATGATCGCGCCCGCGGTACGCCTGGTGGTGAGCGAGACCCGGCGACTGAACGACCTGGTGGAGAACCTGATGGAGGTCACCCGCTTCGACGCGGGTACGGCCCGGCTCGTCCTCGACACCGTCGACGTCGCGGACCAGGTCACCGCCTGCATCGACGCCCGCGCCTGGCTGGACGCGGTGGATCTGGACGCCGAGCGCGGCATGATGGTCCGCCTCGACCCGCGCCGGCTCGACGTGATCCTGGCGAACCTGATCGGCAACGCGCTCAAGCACGGCGGTTCGCCGGTACGGGTAGCAGTGCGGACCGAGGGCGACGAACTCGTCATCGAGGTCCGCGACCACGGCCCCGGTATCCCCGAGGACGTACTGCCGCACGTCTTCGACCGGTTCTACAAGGCCAGCGCCTCGCGCCCGCGCTCCGAGGGCAGCGGCCTCGGCCTGTCGATCGCCATGGAGAACGCGCACATCCACGGCGGTGACATCACGGCCGCGAACTCGCCGGACGGCGACGGCGCGGTGTTCGTGCTGCGGCTTCCGCGCGATGCCGAGCCGCTCACCCGTTCCGCCGACGGGCACGACACCGGGGACCGGGACGAGGAGGACGACGCGACGTGATGGGCAGCGACAACCGCCGGGCGCGCCGCTCGGCCCTGGCACTGGCCGGGGCCGTGACCGGCGCCGTGCTGGCCGCGGGCTGCGGGATCAGGTCCACCTCGGTGCCGGTGGACGCCGGGGCCGCGCCGTCCCAGGTGCCGTGCACGATGTCCGCGGAGAACGTCACGACACAGGCACTCAAGGGCATACCCGTACAGATCTATCTGGTCTGCTCCTCGCAGCTGGTCACGGTGGACCGCACGGTGCAGGCCGACGGGAACGGCTCGGACCGGGTGCCGGTCGCGCAGGCGCTCCTGGACGAACTGCGCCGCAAGCCGCCGGCCACGGAACGGCAGGCCGGGTACTCCACGGCCGTCCCGAAGAACCTGCGGGTCGTCGCGGCCCGCCCCGGCGACCGACAGGGCACCCTGCGGCTCAGCGAGCAGCCGGAGGACCTGCGTTCCGAGGCGCTGGCGCAGATCGTGTGCACCTACGCGGAGAGCGAGACGCTCGCCCCCCGGGGCACGGTCGTACTGGGCGGGCCCGGGAACTACGCGCCGCGCGGCTATCTGTGCACCTCGGAGATGAAGGCGAGACCGAAGACCGTCCCGACACCGGTGGCGGGCACCGGCGGCTGACCGGCCCGCGCCGGCCCGGTCGCCCGCCCTCCCGTGCCGGTCAGGCGCCCGCCGGGCCGGATTCCGGGCCGGCGGAACCGATCCTGCCGTTCGCCGCGTCTTGGGGTGCGTGCGTCAAGGTTCGGACGGTCAAACCGTCATCCGTTTCCGCGCGGCCGGGGTAGCTCTCCTCCTCGCGCATCTGCTGCTCGTCGGGTGGCTGACGCTGCGCCCCCTCGACGTGCCGTGGACGACCGCCTCGAATCTTCAGCCGCTCGCCGGCATCAGAGCCGATCTGTCCCTCGGCCCGGTCGAGGCGACCCGCCGGATCGGCGAGGGGCTGCTGCTGCTCGCCCCGCTGGGCATACTGCTGCCGATGGCCGGTGGCCGGCTCACCGTCTCGCCCTGGGCCTCGCTCGCCCGCACCGTCGCGGCGGGGTCACTGATCTCCACGACCATCGAACTGGCCCAGACCGGAGTGCCCGGACAGGTCGTCGACGTCGACTCGCTGCTGCTGAACACCACCGGCGTGGCGCTCGCCCATCTGCTCGTCGTCCCCATGTGCCGGGCGCGGCTGCGCCGCCGGAAGCAGGGGCGGACCGGGGCGGTATGCCACCCCGGGGACGGGACCGGGGCGGTGCCCCACCGCAGGGACGAGACCGGTCAGGGTGCGACCCCGACGATTCCAAGGGTCGGGATCGCCCCGTAGAGCGACGCTTTGCCCCCGTTCGCCGGGCCACCATGGAGCCATCGGGAGCACGACGGAGCTGCTCCCTCAGCAACGGTTCGCGAAGGAGCCCACCATGGCCGCACTTGCCCGCCCCCGTGACGGACGCATGATCGGCGGAGTGTGCGCAGCGCTGGCAAGGCGCTTCGGCATCTCCGCGGGAACCATGCGCGTCATCTTCCTGGTCTCCTGCCTGCTGCCGGGGCCGCAGTTCCTGCTCTACCTGGCGCTGTGGCTGCTGTTCCCGTCCGAGGAGACCTCGTCGGCCACCAGCTGGTGACCCTCGCACACACGTATACGCCTGTGGGGCGGACACCCGGTCC
>NZ_JBSFBQ010000055.1:0-45642 GCF_053593015.1 Streptomyces sp. NPDC002403
GCCGTGCTGCGGCGGCTGGCGCACCCGAGGGCGGACGACCCGGAGACCGGCCCGGTCTCCGTCGTCGTCGCGCCGATCCGTTCCGTGCTCCAGCCGCAGGTCAAGGGGCTCGGCGACCTGGAACCCGTAGCGCTGCGCAGCGGCCGGAGCGCCGATCTCGGCAAGACCGTCGACGCGCTCGCGGCGGCCGCGTACGCCCGGGTGGAACTGGTCGAGAAGCGTGGCGAGTTCGCCGTGCGCGGCGGCATCCTGGACGTCTTCCCGCCCACTGAGGAGCACCCCCTTCGGGTGGAATTCTGGGGCGACGACGTCGAGGAGATCCGCTACTTCAAGGTCGCCGACCAGCGGTCGCTGGAGGTCGCCGAGCACGGGCTGTGGGCGCCGCCCTGCCGCGAGCTGCTGCTCACCGACGAGGTGCGGGAGCGGGCCGCCGCCCTCGCCGAACAGCACCCGGAGCTGGGCGAGCTGCTCGGCAGGATCGCCGAGGGGATCGCGGTGGAGGGCATGGAGTCCCTCGCACCGGTCCTCGTCGACGACATGGAGCTGCTGCTCGACGTGCTGCCGAAGGGCTCGATGGCGCTGGTCTGCGACCCGGAGCGGGTCCGCACCAGGGCCGCCGACCTGGTCGCCACCAGCCAGGAGTTCCTCCAGGCCTCCTGGGCGGCCACCGCGGGCGGCGGGGAGGCCCCGATCGACGTCGGCGCGGCCTCGCTGTGGGGCATCGCGGACGTCCGGGACCGGGCCCGTGAGCTGGAGATGATGTGGTGGTCGGTCTCCCCGTTCGCCGCCGACGAGGTTGACGAGGACACCGACACGCTCAAGCTCGGCATGCACGCCCCGGAGGCGTACCGCGGCGACACCGCCCGCGCGTTCGCCGACACCAAGGGCCGGCTCGCCGAGGGCTGGCGCACGGTGTACGTCACCGAGGGCCAGGGCCTGGCCTCCCGCACCGTCGAGGTGCTGAGCGGTGAGGGCATCGCCGCCCGCCTCGACCCGGATCTGGCGGAGATCTCCCCGTCCGTCGTCCACGTCTCCTGCGGGGCCATCGACCACGGCTTCGTCGACCCGGCGCTGAAGCTCGCCGTGCTCACCGAGACGGACCTCACCGGCCAGCGCACCGCCACCAAGGACCTGGGCCGGATGCCGGCCCGCCGCCGCAAGACGATCGACCCGCTGACGCTGGAGACCGGCGACTACATCGTCCACGAACAGCACGGCGTGGGCCGCTATATCGAGATGGTGCAGCGCACCGTGCAGGGCGCCACCCGCGAGTACCTCCTCGTCGAGTACGCCCCCGCCAAGCGCGGCCAGCCCGGCGACCGCCTCTACATCCCGACCGACCAGCTGGAACAGGTCACCAAGTACGTCGGCGGCGAGGCGCCCACCCTGCACCGGCTCGGCGGCGCCGACTGGACGAAGACCAAGGCGCGCGCCAAGAAGGCCGTCAAGGAGATCGCCGCCGACCTGATCAAGCTCTACTCGGCCCGGATGGCGGCCCCCGGCCACACCTTCGGCCCCGACACCCCCTGGCAGCGCGAGCTGGAGGACGCCTTCCCGTACGCGGAGACGCCCGACCAGCTCTCCACCATCGCCGAGGTCAAGGAGGACATGGAGAAGTCGGTCCCGATGGACCGGCTGATCTGCGGCGACGTCGGCTACGGCAAGACGGAGATCGCGGTCCGGGCGGCGTTCAAGGCGGTCCAGGACGGCAAGCAGGTCGCCGTCCTCGTCCCCACCACCCTCCTGGTCCAGCAGCACTACGGCACGTTCACCGAGCGCTACTCCCAATTCCCGGTCAACGTAAGGGCGCTGAGCCGCTTCCAGTCCGAGTCCGAGTCCAAGGCGACCCTGGAAGGGCTCCGCGAGGGCTCCGTCGACCTGGTCATCGGCACCCACCGCCTCTTCTCCTCCGAGACGAGGTTCAAGGACCTGGGCCTGGTCATCGTCGACGAGGAGCAGCGCTTCGGCGTCGAGCACAAGGAGCAGCTGAAGAAGCTCCGCGCCAACGTGGACGTCCTCACCATGTCCGCGACGCCGATCCCCCGTACGCTCGAAATGGCCGTGACCGGCATCCGCGAGATGTCGACGATCACCACGCCGCCCGAGGAGCGCCACCCGGTCCTCACCTTCGTCGGCCCGTACGAGGAGAAGCAGATCGGCGCGGCCATCCGCCGCGAACTGCTCCGCGAGGGGCAGGCGTTCTACATCCACAACCGCGTCGAGTCGATCGACCGCGCCGCCGCCCGCCTCCGCGAGATCGTCCCGGAGGCCCGTATCGCGACGGCCCACGGCCAGATGTCCGAACAGGCCCTGGAACAGGTGGTGGTGGACTTCTGGGAGAAGAAGTTCGATGTCCTGGTCTCCACGACGATCGTCGAGTCCGGCATCGACATCTCCAACGCCAACACCCTGATCGTGGAGCGCGGCGACAACTTCGGCCTCTCCCAGCTCCACCAGCTGCGCGGCCGCGTCGGCCGGGGCCGCGAGCGCGGCTACGCGTACTTCCTCTACCCCCCGGAGAAGCCGCTCACCGAGACGGCCCACGAGCGCCTGGCCACGATCGCCCAGCACACCGAGATGGGCGCGGGCATGTACGTGGCGATGAAGGACCTGGAGATCCGCGGCGCCGGCAACCTCCTGGGCGGCGAGCAGTCCGGCCACATCGCGGGCGTCGGCTTCGACCTGTACGTCCGCATGGTGGGCGAGGCGGTCGCCGACTACCGGGCCTCCCTCGAAGGCGGCGTGGAGGAGGAGCCGCCCCTGGAGGTCAAGATCGAGCTCCCGGTCGACGCCCACGTCCCCCACGACTACGCCCCCGGCGAGCGGCTGCGCCTCCAGGCCTACCGCGCCATCGCCTCCGCCACCACGGAGGACGACATCAGGGCCGTCCGCGAGGAACTCACCGACCGCTACGGCAAGCTCCCCGAACCGGTCGAGAACCTCCTCCTGGTCGCCGGCCTGCGCATGCTGGCCCGCGCCTGCGGCGTCGGCGAGATCGTCCTCCAGGGCCCGAATATCCGGTTCGCCCCGGTGGAACTGCGCGAATCGCAGGAGCTCCGCCTCAAGCGCCTCTACCCGAGGACGGTCATCAAGCCGGCCGTCCACCAGATCCTGGTCCCCCGCCCCACCACGGGCAGGGTCGGCGGCAAGCCGGTCGTGGGGCGTGAACTGCTTGCGTGGACGGGGGAGTTCCTGACGACGATTCTGGGGTCGTAACATGCCTCGGCCCCGCCACACGCACGGCGGGGCCGAGGTTCCTTCTGTGTTCTCCGCGGTGTGATCTCAAGTGCCGCGTGGGCGAGCGGCATGAACAGGCACGTCCCGGCGAGGCGGACCGCATGGGACCCGGGGCTGTCGCGCGGGGCGGCCTTTCACCGGGCGTGGGGCGTAGCGGGCATCTTGAGTGTGAGCCATACGGTCTTGCCGACGATGTGATCGTCCACCCCGAAATCGTCGGCGAGTTCGTTCACGAGGTGTAATCCACGCCCCGAGCACGCCTCATGGTCGGGGTGGCGGAGCACCGGCTGTCCGGGGCCGCTGTCGCGAACCTCCAGCCGTACCGACTTCTCGCCCTGGCGGAGGCCGACGCAGAACTCGCGCCCGGGTGGCACACCGTGCAGCAGCGCGTTGGTGGCGAGCTCCGAGACGCACAGCGCTATGTCCTCGATCAGGGGGTGGAGCTCCCACTCGGAGAGGACGCCGGTGACGAAGTCGCGTGAAGCACCGACAGAGGTGCGTCTGCGGGGGAATCGCCGTTGCTGCGACAGGGGCATGATGGCTCACCGCCTTGCTCACGGTACGTGACGTGTCGATGACTGTACTGCTATTCACGAAAAGCGGCAAGGTGGCTCTGTGGTGGCCCGCCCGGGTCACCTACGGTGTGATGCGGCAGGTTGGTGCGGGCATCGGGTGCGGAGGAGAAGGACATGGATACCGGCGAATGGGTCAGCACCTCGGTGCCGTACCTCGTCCCGCCTTCCGGGGCCCGGGGCGACGCGTGGGCCGAGGAGGCCGCGGCGGAGGGCCGTCGGGGGAGTCAGCGCATCGTCCGGGCCGGCGAGGTGGCCGCGCCGGAGGAGGTCGCCGAACTGCTGGGGGTACCGGTCGGTCAGCCGGTCGTCGCCCGCCGCCGGGTCATGTACCTCGACGACGAGCCCTGCGAGTTGACGGATACGTATTACCCCTTGGACATCGCGGGTGGCACCGCGCTGGCGGGGGCAGCAAAGATCCGGGGCGGGGCGATCAGGCTCCTGGCGGAGCTGGGTCACGCGGGCGTGCGGGTGCGCGAGGACGTGACTGCGCGATCGGCGACCGACCATGAACGGGAACAGCTGCGACTGGCGTCCGGCGAGCCCGTACTGCAACTGACCCGGGTCACGCTGGATGATGCGGACCGGCCCATTCAGGTCGATGTGATGGCCATGCCCCCGCGACGCCAGAAGTTGCGGTACGAGATCAGGATCGGATGACCATGCTCAGAGCCGAAGTGGATGCCGCCGACCGCCGTTCGCTGCACGAGCGGATCGCGGCGGATCTTCGCGACGAGATCATGTCCGGGGATCTGGCGCCGGGAGCCGGTCTTCCCTCCACCGCGCAACTCAAGGAGCGGTTCTCGGCTTCGAATGCCACTGTGCAGAAGGCGTTGCAACTCCTCAAGGGCGAAGGACTGGTCATTGGGCGTCCAGGCGCATCGGTGACGGTCCGCGAGCACCGGCAGCGGACGATACGTCCGGCCGCGTACATGGCCCCGGCGGCCTCCGGCGAGCCCTACCGTTGGCTGAGCGAAGCGGCGAACTCGGGTGCACGCGCCCACAGCACGCTGATCGAGGTGGCCGAGGAGACGCCTCCGGCAGACATCGCTGCGGCGCTGGGCCTTCAGCCGGGTGGCGCTGCGGTCCTCCGGCGCCAGTTGTTGTCGATCGACGATGAGCCGGCGGAACTCGTCACCTCCTACTACCCGTTGTACATCGCCCACGGCACCGCCCTCACCGAACGACGCAGAATCGCCGGTGGCACGCCCACCCTCCTCGCGGCACTGGGCTATCCACCCCGGGTCAGCGTGGACCGGGTGTCCGCGCGTGTCGCCACCCAGGATCAGTACCGATTGCTCCGACTCCCCGGCGACCTGCCCGTGCTGCGCACCTTGCGCGTCGTCCACAGCGATGACGACCGGCCCGTCGAAGCGACGGTGATGGTCAAGGCGGGCCATCTGTACGAGGTGCAGTACGAGTTCACCCCCGAGTGAGGAATACCTTGCGGCTTCGCCCGGCCGGTCTGTCGGAGCCGTAGGGCAGGATGCGGTGAATGGAACGGGGCACGGAGAACAGAACCCGCAATCGCTGGATCGCGGTCACGTGCGTGCTGCTGGCCTGTTGCCTGCTGTATGCCGTGCGCCCGGGGCAGGGTGCGGAAAGCCTGCCGGACCGCGTGGGTGTTGTCGGGATGCTGCTCACGGCTTTGACGTTGGTCGCGACCGCGTTCGGGGTGTGGGCGACGCAGCGGGCCGGCACGGTGGTGGACGATGTGGTCGCGGCGCGGCAACTGAGCCGGGCCGTGGCGCTGGCGGAGCCGATGTCGCCACGGGTGCTGGGCGGGGACCGGGTCGTCGCGGACGTCACCTACAGGTTCCGCCCGTACGCGCACGCCAGGGGAGCGGCCCTGCCCTTGGCGCCGGCCGGACGACTGGGCGGTCTGGTCGCGGACTACCAGGCACTCAGACCTCGGCGCCTGGTGATCACCGGCCAGCCGGGAGCCGGTAAGTCGGTGCTGGCCCGTTCCTTCGTGGCGGAACTCAACAGGAGCAGAGCGGATGGCGACCCGGTCCCGGTGCTGATCGCGCTCGGTGACTGGGAGCGGGAGGAAGGCTTCCGTGACTGGGTCGTCAGACATCTGGTGCGCGACTACGGCAGATCGTGGAAGCGTGCGCGTCAACTCGTGGACGCGGGGCTGGTGCTCCCGGTCATCGACGGTCTGGACGAAATGGACCGGGCGGAAGTCCCGCTCGCGGAGTCACGGGCCCAGGGCGCGCTGGATGTTCTGGCCGGTTATCAGGAGGGCTTGGAACCCGCACCGCTCGTCCTGACGTGCCGGACGGATCTCTATGACGCGCTCGAAGCTTCCGGAAGGCCGATGCTGGACGCGGCACGGGTCGAGATCGACCCGGTGAGTGCCGAGGCGGCGGCGGCATTCCTGTCGCGGCGCGCGGGGGCGGCCTACCGGCAGGCCGTATGGGCCCCGGTCCTGGACGAGTTGCGTGGCCGCCCTCAGGGCATGCTGGCCCGTTCACTCTCCACGCCGTGGCGATTGGTGCTCGTGGCCACGGCGTACAAGCAGGCCAATGACCCCGGCGAACTCCTGACGTGCACCACGCGGGAGGAAGTGGGCGACACGCTTCTCGGTCATTTCGTCCCGTCGTCCGTCCGCGCTGCGACGGGAACACGGAGCCGGTACGCGCCTGAGGATGTGCACGCGTGGCTGGGCACCCTCGCGTGTGATCTCCAGGAGCGGGGCGGTGGGACGGATCTTGTGCTGCCCGAACTCGCACGTTCCCCGGGGGCCGTGTGGGCAAGGCGGTTGTACGCCGTTCTGGTCGGGGTCCTCGCGCTCGCCCCGGTTGTGATTCTGATGTCCGATGGGGACACGGATGCAGTGATGTGGGGCCTGTCCGCTTTCCTTGCCGTTCTGGGGGCCGCAGGGTTGCGGTATCTGCGTTTCGGCGGGACCGGTCTGTGGGGGCGCGCCGACTTCGCTCTGCCTCCGTGGGGCAGTCCTCTGTGGCGGGTGGGGGCGCGGCTGGCGTGGAGCGGACGCGGCCGCTGGGCGGTATGCGTCGCGGCACTCTGGCCCGTCCTTGTCCTGTGGAGGGTCGCAGCACCTCAACGATTCGGTGGCGTCGAGAACGTGCCGATGACAGCGGCGATGCTGTTCACGCCCGCGCTGTTCTTCGTCCTCCTCACCGCCCACTTCCTCGGTTCAGCGGCGGTGGGGCCGTCCGGCTGGCCGCGCACAGGCGCTTTTTTCGCCCTGATCGTCCTGTGGCCCGCGGCCATCATGGTGCTCCTCAGCCGTTCCGCGGGCCTCGGGCCGACCACCGACCTCCTGGTCCTCACCATGTTCGGGTCGCTCTACTGTGCGTTGGGCGGTCCCATGGCCATGTACACATGCTGGCTGCTGATCAACTGCCGGCGCCTTCCGTTCCGCCTGAGCCGCTTTCTGGAGTGGTCCCGGACGGTGGGCCTGGTCCGGGTGACCGGTGCCGCCTACCAGTTCCGGCATCGCGAGTTCCAGGAGTGGCTCACGCGCCACCCCGTTCCGGCCCGCCCGGCGCCGACCGCTCATCCGCCGGTGTGATTCCGGCCGCATCGGGGTGGTGACGTGCTCATGAACGACCGTCGGCGGGGAAGACATCCGTACGATTCCCTGGTTCGACTTTCTCCCCGTCAGGACGGCTTCGCGTGATAGCTCCCCGTGTGTACCAAGTGGCCCTGCCCGCCCTCAGTGTGGCGGCGGTGCTGGCCCTGGCCGGCTGCGACCCCGAGCAGCCGTCGCGCTCCGAGGGAGGCGGTGGCGGACAGGCCGTCACCGGCTTCGGCGCCAGCCCACTGGACAACGCCGACGGTACGAAGCCGGGGCTCGCGCCGCTCACCTCCGAGGCGGACCGGGCGGCGGGGCGGAAGGTCATCGAGAAGGTGGCGACGAAGGGCCGGGGGCCGAAGACGGGTTACGCGCGGGACAAGTTCGGCTACGCGTGGAAGGACTCGGTCGACGGGATACCGCTCGCGAGGAACGGCTGCGACACCCGTAACGACCTCCTCGCCAGGGACGGCAAGGACGTGAAGTTCCGGTCCGGTTCGGACTGCGTGGTCGTGTCGATGACCCTCAAGGACCCGTACACCGGCTCCACCATCGACTGGCGCAAGCAGCAGGCCACCAAGGTCCAGATCGACCACGTCATGCCGCTCTCGTACGACTGGCAGATGGGCGCCTCGCGCTGGAACGAGGCCAAGCGGCAGCAGATCGCCAACGACCCGCTCAACCTCATCCCGGTGGACGGGCCGGCCAACAACGCCAAGCGCGACTCGGGGCCGGCTTCCTGGCTGCCGCCGTACAAGCCGGTCCGCTGCTCGTACGCGGTGCGGTTCGCGCAGGTGTCCCTGAAGTACGGACTGCCGGTCACCGCCGCCGACAAGACGGCGATGCTGGAGCAGTGCGGCGGTTGAGCGCAGGGGCGGGGCGGCAGTACGCAGAACCCGCCCCGGGGCGGGGCGGGTTCCGGTACCCGGTGGTCCGGGGTCTCAGGTCTTCGGCGCGTTCACTGTGAACGGCTGGTCGAATGCGGAGAATTCGACGGTCACGGGGGCGGTGCCGCCTCCCGTGCCGTCGAGCGGGAGGCGCAGCTTCAGCAGGAAGGGCTTGCCGGTGGTGGCGATGTCCGCCGTCCACTTCCCGTCGGCCGCCTCGCCGGTGACGGTCAGGGCGGGGGTGCCGGAGCCGGGTGCCGTCGTCCGTTCCCTGCGGGCCGTTCCGGTCTTCGGCGCGAGGAGGCCGAGGAAGGTCTCCCGGTCGCAGTAGCGTTCGGCCGGCTTCGCGTGCCGGTCTGCGGCGGTGGGCCTCACCCAGTGGCCGGCGGGGCCGGTGGCGGCGGTGGCCCGCAGCATCGCGGCGTCCGACCGGGTGTGGACCGTGCCGCCCGTCCGTACCAGCTCCATGGTGCCCGCCGCGCCCATGGAGAGCGTGACCGTGCACTCACCCCTGATGTCCGTGGCGACGTATGCCTCGACCGGGCCCTCGGGGGAGCTCGTCTCCACCGTCATGCGCAGTGACTTGGCGGCGCGGGTTGCCGCGAGGGCCTTGTTGACGGCCTCGGGGGCGGTCAGCCGGGCGTAGGGGGCGGTGGTGTCGGGTGCGTCGTCCGGCAGCATGCCGCAGGCCGTCGCGAGGGCGAGGGCGGTCGCGGCACTCAGGGTCGCTGCCGAGGCGCGGGCGAGGAGGCGCATGGTGGTCGGCTCCGGTCTCTCCGGTTCGTTCTGTACGGTCCCGTTTCGTTCCGGCCGGTCCCAGGGGGACGGTCAGAGCTTCAGGTCCCACTGCGAGGCGTCGTACGTGAAGCCGGGGTTGACCTCGACCGTCAGGTTCTCGGCGTCCGCCGGGGCGTCGAAGGCGAACTGGACCGTGACCTTCTTGCCCGGCAGGACCGTGCCGCTGAAGCCCGCACCGACCTTGTTGTCGAAGATCTGCTCGGCGTCCACACCGCCCTGGCCGGCCCGTGCCGAGACGCTGACGAGCGCGGAGTCGAACTTCTCCTTGCCCGCGTTCTCGATGACGACGGCGACCCGGTATGCCTTCTTGCCCTTGGTGTGTCCGGCGGCGTAGGCGTCCGGGGTGTACGAGGTGGCGTCGCCGACCGTGACCGTCAGATCGTCGTCGTACACGGCCGAGTCACCGGCCTCCAGCGCCTCGCCGGTCTCCTTCTTCTTGTCCGCGTCGCCCTTCTTGTCCGCGCCCCCGCCCTTGGCGGAGTCCCCGCCGGGCTTCGGCTTCGCGGAGGCCGTGGTGTCCGACACCGCCTTGTTGAGGTCGTTCACGGCGTCGTCCACGGCCTTGAACGTGATCACCGCACCCACCACCGCGAGGATCAGCGAGATCAGACCGAGCACGGCGCCGAAGGTGGTCATCCCCTTGTTGGTGGCCTCGCCGCGCTTCGCACGGCCCCGACCGGCCAGGCCCAGGACCAGGGCGATGAGGCCGAGGACGCCGGCCATCCAGAACAGGAAGGGGATCAGGCCGGACACGGCGCCGATGACACCCAGGACGAGAGCGGCGATGCCCAGTCCGTTGCGAGCCGGGCGCATGCCCGGCATCTGGGCGGGAGCGTACGGCTGCTGGGGCTGCGGGGACTGTGGCGGCTGCGTGAACTGGGACATGGCTGTGCCCTCCGGCGAAAGCGGGGATGAGTGGTGAGCGGATCCGTACATCGCTGTCGTGCAGCGACGAGTCAATAAGACCAGAGCGTGTGAACCGAGTCAACACGATTCACGTGGGATGGGTTGATGCACACTGTGAATCGATGTCGTGTGAACCGGGTCGGTATGCTCGCCGACAAGCCAGTACCGGGACGAGCGCCAGGACCAGGGAGACAGTCAGTGCCGGAGAACTCGACAGAGGTGACCGCGGCCGGGATCGCACGGCTGGCGGGCGTGGGGCGCGCCGCGGTCAGCAACTGGCGCCGCCGCCACGCCGACTTCCCCAAGCCCGTCGGCGGCACCGAGACGAGCCCCTCCTTCGCCCTGTCCGAGGTCGAACAGTGGCTCCGCGACCAGGGGAAACTCGCCGAGGTCCCGCTGCGCGAACGGGTCTGGCAGCAGCTCGCGGGCCACCCCGCCGGCGCCGTCCCCGCCCTGGTCCACACCGGCTGCGCCCTGCTGCTCCTGCGGACCGCCCCCCGCACCTGGCCGGAGATCACCGCCGTGCCGGACGAAGGGATGGCCGGCGTGCTCTCCCTCGCCGTCGACAAGGTGCTCACCACCCGTTTCGGACCGGCGGCGGAAGCCGGGCGGGCCGTTCACGCCCCGAGCCCCGCCGAACTGCTCCCGTCCGTCCCGCTGCTCCGCGCCGCCGCCGAACTCGCCGCCGGGACCGGGATCCAGGAGACCTTCGAGTTCCTGCTCGGCCGTCAGCTGGACGCCAACCCGCGCCAGTACACCCTCACCCCGCCCGGACTCGCCGAACTGATGGCCGCCCTGGTGGAGACGGGGGAACGGCCCGCCCGCACGGTCCTCGACCCGGCCGCGGGCACCGGCGCCCTGCTGCGCGCCGTCGACAGCCCGGCCGCCCTGTACGCCCAGGAGAGCGACCCCGACCTCGCCGCGCTCACCGCGCTGCGACTCGCCCTGCACACCGACACCGGCTGCGCCCTGGCGGCACGGACCGGCGACACCCTGCGCGCGGACGCCTTTCCGCAGCTCGCCGCCGACGCCGTGCTCTGCCACCCGCCGTTCAACGAACGCAACTGGGGCCACGACGAACTCGCCTACGACCCGCGCTGGGAGTACGGCTTCCCGGCCCGTACCGAATCCGAACTCGCCTGGGTCCAGCACGCCCTGGCCCATCTGCGCGAGGGCGGCACCGCCGTACTCCTGATGCCCCCGGCCGCCGCCTCCCGCCGCTCCGGCCGCCGGATCCGCGCCGATCTGCTGCGCCGCGGCGCCCTGCGCGCCGTCATCGCGCTCCCGGCCGGCGCCGCACCCCCGTACGGCATCCCGCTCCACCTCTGGGTGCTCCGCAAGCCCGGCAGCGGCCTGCACCCCTCGCCCGAACTGCTGCTCGTCGACACCGCCGAACCCGCCGAATCGCCTTCGGCGGGCCCGGCTCCGGCCGCCCCCGCCGGCGGGCGCGACCGGATCGACTGGCAGGCGGTGCACGGCGCCGTGCTCGACGCCTGGAAGTCCTTCGAGGACCCCGGCCACCCGGCGGCGGCCCGCCCCGGCGCAGGCCGCGCCGTACCCGTCATCGAACTCCTCGACGACGACGTGGACCTGGCCCCCGCCCGCCATCTGCCGCCGCCGGCCGCCGCGGGCGGACCCGCCGAGCTGATCCGCGTACGGGAACGGCTCACCGAGACGCTCGGTCTCACCGGCACCCTCACCCCCTCGGCCGTGCCCCCCTCCGAACCGGCGCACTGGCCGCTCACCACCGTCGGCGAACTCGCCCGCGCCGGTGCCCTCCAGCTCCGCACCGGCGGCTCCGGCACCGGCCCGGGGCCCGTCCTCACCGAACACGACGTCCTCGCCTCCACCGCCCCTTCGGGAAGCCTGCCCGTCGACGGGCCCGCCGAGGAGCCCGTCCTCGTCGAACCGGGCGACGTCGTCGTCCCCGTGCTCGGCGGCGGCTCCGTCGCCCGGGTCGTCGACGACGCCACCGCGGGCGCCGCGCTGGGCCGCAACCTCCAGCTGCTGCGCCCCGATCCGGCCGCCCTCGACCCCTGGTTCCTGGCCGGCTTCCTGCGCGGCACCGCCAACAACCGCCAGGCCAGCAGCTACGCCTCCACCGCCACCCGGCTGGACGCCCGCCGCCTCCAACTGCCTCGGCTGCCGCTCGCCGAGCAGCAGCGCTACGGTCAACGGTTCCGCGCGCTGGCCGAGTTCGAGGACGCCCTGAGGCTGACCGGCCGGCTCGGCGGACAGCTCGTCCAGGGGATGTACGACGGGCTGACGGACGGCACGGTCGCGCCGGGGTGAGGTGAACCACAGCGGATCCGTACAACCCGGGGCCGGTTGTCGGTGTCGCCCTTTACGCTCAGGTCTGCGTGCGCGGAGCGTGTGCGCGGATGTTCAACGACCAGGTCTCCAGGAGCAGCCATGTACGCCCCGGGTCATCCGCCGACGCCGCCGCGCCGGGTTCCCAGCCGGGCCTGGATCGTCTCGATGCGCGTGCTCTTCGTCGCGCTCTCGGTGTGCTCGATCGGGATCCTGCTGTGGAGCCCGCTGCTCCGGCTCGCGATCGTGCGCCGCCGGGCGTCCGACTGGTGGCTGACCGGGGCCGGGTTCGTCTTCGTCTGCGTGCTCCTGCCCATCCTCGGCCGGGACGGCAGCGACGAGCCGACCGGCATCGACAACGTCCTCATCCCGCTGCTGCTGGTGACGATGGCGGGCTCGATCGCGTACTACCTGGTCGGGGACGTCCGCCACTACGAACGGCTCTCGAAGCAGCACCGGACGGGCGGCTACGGGGCCCCGGTGCCGGGATACGGCAACGGATACGGCCATGGGTACGGCTACGCGCCCACGGTGCCGATGCGGACGTCCGGCCCCGGCACCGGCCCCGCGCCCCTGCCCTCGCCCGCCCCCGCGCCGCCGATACAACCGGCACAGCAGCCACAGCCTTCACCCCAGCCACAGCCTTCACCCCAGCCACAGCCTTCACCCCGGCCACAACCGCACCACCAACCCCAATCCCACCCCCAGCCCCAGCCCCACCCCCAGAGCCACCGCATCGACCAGGTCCGCGCCGAGCTCGACGAGCTGAGCGACTACCTCCGCAAGGAGGAGGGCTGGTGAGCGGGCGACTCATCGGCGGGCGGTACCAACTGGCGACCATCCTCGGCCAGGGCGGCATGGGCCAGGTCTGGACGGCCTACGACCAGCGCCTGGACCGCCGCGTCGCGGTGAAGCTGCTCCGCCCCGACCGGGTCACCGGCCCCATCGGCAGCGAGGCCGCGGGCGAGTTGCGCCGCCGTTTCGTCCGCGAGTGCCGGGTCACCGCCCAGGTCGACCACCCGGGCCTGGTCACCGTCCACGACGCGGGCAGCGACGGCGAGGACCTGTTCCTCGTCATGCAGTACGTCGAGGGCGCCGACCTCTCCGACCACCTCGCCGAGCACGACCCGTACCCCTGGCAGTGGTCCGTCGCGGTCGCCGCCCAGCTCTGCGCCGTCCTGTGTGCCGTGCACGCGGTGCCGATCGTCCACCGCGACCTCAAGCCACGCAATGTGATGGTGCGCCCGGACGGCACCGTCACCGTGCTCGATCTCGGCGTCGCCTCCGTCCTGGACACCGACACCACCCGGCTCACCCACACCGGTTCACCCATCGGCTCCCCGGCCTACATGGCCCCCGAGCAGGCGATGGGCGGCGCCGTCGGCCCGTACACGGATCTGTACGCCCTCGGCGTGCTCCTCCACGAACTGCTCAGCGGCGAGGTGCCGTTCGCCGGGTCCACCGCCCTCGGGGTGCTGCACCGCCACCTCTACGAGCCGCCGGTCCCGGTCCGCCGGATCAGGCCCGACATCCCCGAGCCGCTCGAAGCGCTGGTGCTGCGGCTGCTGGCCAAGGACCCGCAGCACCGCCCGTCCGGCGCCCAGGAGGTGTACGAACACCTCGCCCCACTGCTCCCCTCGCCGGGCACCGGGCTCTCCGTCGGACCGCTCGACCCGACCCGCCCGTTCCTGCGCCCGCACGCCCCGTGGCCCGACCGGGCCGCCGCCCCGCCCCCGCCGCCGGCGCCGCCCGCCCCCGCGGTCCGGCCCGATGTGGCAGCCGCCGTCGACGACGTCAAGAAGCTGCTCGGCGAGGGCCGGATCACCCAGGCCGTGGACATCCTCGGCTCGATCCTCCCGGTCGCCGCCGAACAGCACGGCGAGGACTCCGCCGTGGTCCGCATCCTGCGCAAGCAGTACGCGGCGACGCTGATGGACGACGGCCAGTACCGCCGCGCCCTGCCCGAGCTGCGCCGCCTCGCCGACGACCGCGCGGCGGAGGCCGGCCCGGCCGACGCGCAGACGCTCCAGTTCCGCTACGACGCGGCCCAGTGCCTGGAACAGCTCGGCGAACCGGCCGCCGCGCTCGCGGAGTACCGCGCGGTGCTCCCGTACTACGAGAACCACCGCGGCACGGGCGGCGACCCGGCCCGCTCCTTCGAGATCCGCAACCGCGTGGCGCACCTGCTGCTCGCGCTCGGCGACCATGTGACGGCCCGCGTACAGCTCCAGGCGCTGCTGTACGACGCCGAGCGGGCCTACGGGCCCCACCACCCGCTGCCGGTGGAGCTGCGCCGCCGGCTCGACCGCCAGGTGGAGGTGCGGGGCGGCTGACCACCGACCCGGGGGGGCAGACCTCCTGCCCCCCGGCACCGGTCAGGCGTCCACGGGCTCCGGCGTACCGGCGTGCTGCGGCGCGCGGTCGGGGCCGGGCCGCCCGGCCGCCGCGCCCCGTCGCCGCCGGTACGTGAGCACCGCGCCGCCGAGCACGAGGACGGCCAGTGCGCCCGCCCCGGCCACCGCGCCCGCCCGCAGACCCGGAGGCCGGAACGTGCAGTCGACCGCCGTGCCGTCGGCCGGGGCCGGGGTGGCGACCAGGCCCAGATAGCTGTCCGCGGGGCGGCCCTGGCAGCGCCAGCCCGCGATCCGGGGCGCGGCGATCACGACCGTTCCGGTGGTGCCGGGCGGCAGTTCGGCCCGCACGCCGTGGCCGGTGACGTGGACGGCGGTCGCGCCGGTGCGCTTCAGCCCGGCGACCGCCGAGGCCAGCCGGGACCGGTCCAGACAGCCGATCGCCCGGTGCGGCACGGTCCCGGCGCGCACCGGGGTCAGCGTGACCCGCACGCTCCCGGCCGTGCCGACCTCGCCCAGGTGGTGCATCGCGGCCCGCCTGGCCGGCAGCTGCCCCTTGAACTCGACCTCCGGGCCCTCGCCGAGCCGTGCCCGGCCGAACATGTCGGGCGACCACAGATACGCCTCGCTGCCCGCCGGGCAGGCGGCGGTCAGCGTGTAGGCGCCGCGCCCCACCCGGTAGTCGTACGCCCCCCTGTCGGTCACCGCGACGCCGTCCGCCGACCGCAGCGCCGTCGCCGGGACCGTGTAGACCCGCGAGCCGAGCAGCTGCTCCTGGTTCCGGAACGGCGAACGGCCGTACGGCACCGGCCCGCCCGCCCCTCGCACCGTCACCAGCGGCGGCACCTCGGCACGGCCGACCGTCACGGGCCGGTCGTCCGTGCCGCCCATGCCCGTGCGCCCGGCCCCCTGGTGCGGGTCGCGCGGCCCGCGTACCCGGGCGCCCACCGAGAAGACCGCGTCCGTGACCGGGTTGTCGAGGCTCTGCACGGCCCGGCCGTTCGACGTCCACCCGCCGCCGAGCGCACGCATCGTGCGGGTCAGCACGGCGGGCGTATGGCTGCTGTAGTACGCGCCGCCCTGCCCGCCCACCAGCAGCGGATCGTTCGCGGTGGTCTGCTCCCGGCCGGGATCCGTGCGGTAGTCCGGCCAGCCGTCGGCGCCCGCGACCACGGCCGCCCGGGTCCGCTGCCGTTCGCCCCAGGGCGCGTAGTCGTCGAGCCGGTTCAGCCGCTCCCGGTCGAAGTACGCGGTGGCCGCGGCGGCCTGCCCGGCCTGCGCGCCGATCAGCAGCACGGCGGCCAGCGCCGCGAACCGCCGCCCCCGCCCGACCAGCACCAGAGCGCAGACCGCGGCCACCAGCCCCACCCCGAACAGCGGATACGTCCACCCGGTGACCAGGTCGCTGAAACCGGCCCCGGCCGCGAGCAGCACCAGGACCGCGCCCCCGCCGAGCAGCGCCCGCCGTTCCGGCCAGCCGTACGAGACCGAGATCCAGGCGGCGATCACCACCAGCCCGGCCAGCACGAACGTCTGCCGGTACGGGCTGCCGTTGGGCGTGGCGAAGGCGTGCCACAGCAGATGGGTCGGCTCCCACTGCAACGACAGCGCGACCCCGGCCACCAGCCCCGCCCACGCCCACCGCTCGCGCCCCGGCACGGAGCGCTGGAAGGCCAGCGCGCAGGCCAGCAGCAGGGTGCCGGTGCCGAGGAAGAGGGCCGGGGTGAAGAAGCTGTACGTGGCGGGCAGCAGCCGGGCGAGCACATCGGGCCAGGCGGCGGGCGCGAACGCACGGTCCCAGCCCGGGTAGGCATGCTTGGTGCCCAGGTAGACGGGGAGCAGGACGGGCGCCGAGAGCCCGATCCCCACCCCGACCGTGCAGACGGCCCGCACCAGCGCCCGGACCACCGCGCGCCGGTCGTCCCGCCCGGTGAAGAGCCGGACGCCCAGCACCAGGGCGGCACCGAGCGTCGCCATGTACGCCGTGTAGAAGTTCGCCGCCCACACCACCGCGACGAGCAGCGGCCCGGCGATCCGGTGCCGTCCCGCACGGGCCCACTCGGCGACCAGGCAGAGCAGCGGCAGGGCGACCAGCCCGTCCAGCCACATCGGGTTGTACGAGGCCTCGGCGACCGACCAGCCGCACAGCGCGTACGAGGCGCCGAGCACCCCGGCCGCCCACGGGCGTCCGCCGCGCAGCGTCAGCAGGAACAGGGCCATCAGCGCCGCCGCCGACGCCATCTTCAGGACCGTGACCACATAGACCGCGAGATCGATCCGCTCGCGCGGGAAGACGCCGACGAGCAGGGCGAACGGACTGGTCAGATAGGTGCCGAGATCCGGCAGGAAGCTCGTCCCGTACCCGGAGGACCAGTTGAGCAGCAGCCCGCCGTCGGCGTTTCCGTGCAGCAGGTCCCACAGCCGGGCGTGGAACGGCACGAACTGATTGCCCAGGTCGTTGACGCTGCGCGTGTGCGGCCCGAACGGGAAGACGCGCGCCACGGCGTCACCGGCGCAGACTGCGGCGACGGTGAGCAGCGCGGCGAGCGAGCCCGCGCACAGGCGGGGACGGGAAGTCGGCATACGCAGGAATATGCCAGCTTCGAACGCTCAAACCCGTGTGGGAATAGGTCAGTTCACGTAATGGACGCCCATCGGCCACGTGTTGCATCGGGTTCCGACATCTGGCCGCGCTGATGTACTTCCGTGCTGATCTCGCTGGTGGTGCCTTGTTTCAACGAGGAAGAGATCCTCGAACGTTTCCATGAACGCGTCACGGACGAAATGACCGGGCTCGGACATGAATTCCAGCTGGTGTTCGTCGACGACGGCAGCGCGGACCGGACCCTGGTGATCCTCCAGGAGCTGGCTGCCGCCGACCCGCGGGTCCGCTATGTCTCCTTCAGCCGCAACTTCGGCAAGGAGGCCGCCATGCTGGCCGGTCTCCAGCACGCCGAGGGCGACGCCGTGGTCATCATGGACGCCGACCTGCAGCACCCGCCCGAGCTCGTGGGCCGGATGCTCCAGGAGCACGCGCGGGGCCACGACCAGGTGATCGCCCGCCGCACCCGCAAGGGCGACCGCGTCACCCGCACCCTCAGCGCCCGCGCCTACTACTGGCTGATCAACCGCCTGGTGGACGTGGAACTGGTCGACGGCGTCGGGGACTTCCGGCTGCTGTCCCGCCGCACCGTCGACGCCGTACTGGAACTCACCGAATACAACCGGTTCTCCAAGGGCCTTTTCGCCTGGGTGGGATTCCGTACGACGACCTTCAGCTACGAGAATGCCGTCCGCGAACAGGGCAGTTCCGCCTGGACCTTCGGAAAGCTGCTCAATTACGGTCTCGACGGGCTGCTGTCCTTCAACAACAAGCCGCTGCGCGCCGCGCTCTACCTGGGCATGCTGCTGCTGTCCGTGGCCTTCGCCTATGCGGCGTGGATCGTCGGTGTCGCCCTGGTGCAGGGAGTGGAAACCCCCGGTTACGTCACCCTTGTCGTCGTGGTCACCGCGCTCGCCGGCGTCCAGATGGTGATGGTCGGGGTGGTCGGCGAGTACGTCGGCCGTATCTACTACGAGGTGAAGAGGCGCCCGCACTTCCTGGTGAAGGCCACGAACACCGAAGCGCCGCAGAGGACACGAGAGCCCCAGGAGTTCGTACGCCGATGACGGTCACGGCACAGATGGCCCGATTCGCCCTCGTGGGAGTGGTGAACACCGGCACGTACTACGGCTGTTACCTCGTCCTGCTGACGCGGCTGCCCTACATCGCCGCGCATGTGATCGCCTTCGCGCTGAGCATGACCGGCTCCTTCTTCCTGAACTGCTGGTTCACCTACCGGACCCGTCCCACCCTGCGGAAGTTCCTGCTCTTCCCGCTCACCAACGCGGCCAACTTCGTCATCACGACCGGCGGTGTCTATCTGCTGGTCGACCTCGCCGGGTTCAGCAGCCGGTACGCGCCACTGGTCGCGGCCGCCGCGGCCATCCCCATCACCTTCGTGGTCTCGCGCACGATCATGCTGCGGCCGGACGCCCCGGCCCCGTCGGCCGAACGCGTCCCCTGAGCGGCCCGGACCGGCCCCACATCCCCAACTCCTCCCGAATCGTTGGTCGAATCGGTGGCCCCGGCCACGTCCACTGCCTAACATCGATCACCGCAAGGTCTTGTGCACTGATGCACAAAGTCTCCCCGGGAGGTTCCTTTGCACCGCCGCCGTCGCACCGCGCTCACCGTCTCCGCCGCCCTGCTCGCCGGCGCCCCACTCCTGACCGCCTGCGGCAGCGAGGCCCACCCGGGCGCCGCGGCCGTCGTCGGCGGGGACCGGATCGAGGTCTCCGCACTGCAGAGCCAGGTGGCGTCCGTACGCGAGGCCCAGAGCGATTCGAGGGACGCCTCCCAGCTCATCGACAAATCCGGGCAGCTCAGCCGCGCCAAGCTGCACAGCATGATCTTCGACCGGGTCGTGGACCGGGCCGCGCGGGACGCGGGCGTGAGCGTCAGCCGCAGCGAGATTCAGCAGATGCGCAAGGCCGCGGCGGCGCAGACCGGCGGGGAGGCGGGGCTGCGGACGGCGATGCTCCAGCAGAGCTGGGTGGCCCCCGACCAGATCAATGCCGTCCTGCGCGAGCAGGTCCAGCTGACGAAGCTGGCCCAGGCGCTCGGCGCCGACCTGCAGCAGCCCGCCGGTCAGCAGGCCGTCGGCGAGGCGCTCAGCAAGGCGTCGAAGGCACTGCGCGTCGACGTCAATCCGCGCTACGGCGCCTGGGACGACAAGCAGACCCAGCTCGCCGACTACAAGGCCCCCTGGATCAACCGGGTCACCAAGCCGGCCGGCGCGAACACCTAGGGTCTCCCGTCCGGATCAGGCCGGGGCCTGACCGGCCGCGGCACGGGCGGCGGGAACGACCGGGGTAGATTCGAACGGTGAACGCTGAAGACCCCGGCCGTATCGTTCTGCTCACCGCCAGCCACCGTGTCGCGCCCGGACTCCTGTCCTGGCCCGCATGGCAGGCGTTGCACGCCGCCGACCGGGTGCTCTGCGCCGAGCCGGACCACCCGCAGCTGCCGTATCTCCGTGAGGCGGGCGTCACCGTCGAGCACTCCGCGCCCACCGCGCAGGAGCTCGTCGACGCCTGTGCGGGCGGCCGGTCCGTCGTCGTCCTCGTGGGCGGCGAGGGCGACCGGGCGCTGACCGACGGTCTGGCGGGGCTCGCCGGTTCGGGCCGGGTGCGGATGCCGGACCTGGAGCTGCTGCCCGGTTCGTACGACCTGCCGGGCGCCCGGCTCCTCGATCTGGTCCAGATCATGGACCGGATCAGGATCGAATGCCCGTGGACCTCGCAGAAGACCCACAAGGGCCTCGCCAAGTACGCCATCGAGGAGGCGTACGAGCTCGTCGAGGCGATCGAGGACGGCGACCGCGACGAACTGCGCGAGGAGCTCGGTGACGTACTCCTCCAGGTCGTCTTCCACGCCAGGATCGCCGAGGAGGACGAGCAGGAGCCGTTCTCCGTGGACGACGTGGCCGCCACCCTCGTCGAGAAGCTGATCCACCGCCACCCGCACGTCTTCGGCGACGAGAGCGCCGAGACCCCGGAGGACGTCCACGCGCACTGGCTGCGCACCAAGGCCATCGAGAAGCAGCGCGACTCGGTCACCGACGGAGTCCCGCTCGGCCAGCCCGGCCTGGCGCTGGCGGCGAAGCTGGCCGGCCGGGTCCGTACCGCGGGGCTCGACGTGCCGCTCCCCACCGGCGACGGCATCGGCTACGAGCTCCTCGCCCTCGCCGTACGCGCCGAGCAGGACGGCATCGACCCCGAAGCCGCGCTGCGGGCCGCGGGCCGCGCCTACCGGGACGCCATCAGAGCGGCGGAGGACAACGCCTAGCGCCGCAGGGCGCCGGAGGGCCTTCGGGGGCAGCCGATAACGTCGGGGGGTGAACCACAGCCCCGCCGACCGCCCCGCCGATCAGCCCGCCGCCTGCCCCGCCGGCGCACCCGAACTCTTCACCTGGGAGTTCGCCACCGACCCGTACCCGGCGTACGCCTGGCTGCGCGAGCACAGCCCCGTGCACCGGACCGCGCTGCCCAGCGGCGTCGAGGCCTGGCTGGTGACCCGGTACGCGGACGCGCGGCAGGCGCTCGCCGACTCCCGGCTCTCCAAGAACCCGGCGCACCACGCCGAGCCGGCGCACGCCAGGGGGAAGACGGGCATTCCGGGGGAGCGCAAGGCGGAGCTGATGACGCATCTGCTGAACATCGACCCGCCGGACCACACCCGGCTGCGCCGCCTCGTCTCCAAGGCGTTCACCCCGCGCCGGGTCGCCGAGTTCGCACCGCGCGTACAGGAACTGACGGACCGCCTCATCGACCGCTTCGTCGCGGAGGGCAAGGCGGACCTCATCCACGACTTCGCCTTCCCGCTCCCCATCTACGCGATCTGTGATCTGCTCGGCGTCCCGCCCGAGGACCAGGACGACTTCCGGGACTGGGCGGGCATGATGATCCGCCACGGCGGCGGCCCGCGCGGCGGGGTGGCCCGGTCGGTGAAGAAGATGCGCGGCTACCTCGCCGAACTCATCCACCGCAAGCGGGAGAACCCCGGGGACGACCTGATCTCCGGGCTGATCCGGGCCAGCGACCACGGCGAGCACCTCACCGAGAACGAGGCCGCGGCCATGGCCTTCATCCTGCTCTTCGCCGGATTCGAGACCACGGTCAACCTCATCGGCAACGGGGTCTACGCCCTGCTGCGCAACCCCGGGCAGCGCCGGCGGCTCCAGCTCTCCCTGGACGCGGGGGAGAGCGGGCTGCTGGAGACCGGGATCGAGGAGCTGCTGCGGTACGACGGTCCGGTGGAGCTGGCCACCTGGCGGTTCGCCACGGAGCCGCTGGCGCTCGGCGGGCAGGACATCGCGGCCGGGGACCCCGTGCTCGTGGTGCTCGCCGCGGCCGACCGCGACCCGGAGCGCTTCGAGGACCCCGACACGCTCGACCTCGCGCGGCGTGACAATCAGCACCTCGGATACGGGCACGGGATCCACTACTGCCTGGGCGCGCCGCTCGCCCGGCTGGAGGGACAGACCGCGCTCGCCACGCTCCTGACCCGCCTTCCGGACCTGCGGCTTGCGGTGGAACCTGCCGATTTGCGGTGGCGTGGCGGGCTCATCATGCGTGGACTTCGCACGCTTCCGGTGGAGTTCACGCCGGGGGCCGCGCATGCCGGAAGTGACATCCCGTCAACTCTGTGACTTTCGCGTGATCTGCGCTGCATCGACTTGTGACGCGCGTTCGAGTCCCGCTAGGTTCACCGTTCGACTCACCAGTCACACGTCAGTCACACGGAAGGCAACCCCATGGGCTCCGCGAACGGCAGACACCGTCGCCCCCGTCAGGCACCCGCCATCGTCGTCGCCGCGGGCGTGACCGGATCGGCCATCGCCATCCCGCTGCTCGGCGCGGCCGGTGCGCACGCGGCCGACGCGACGACCTGGGACCGGGTGGCCGAGTGCGAGAGCGGCGGTGCGTGGAGCGCCGACTACAGGAACGGCTACTACGGCGGCCTGCAGTTCTCGCCGGAGATCTGGAAGGCGTACGGCGGTGAGGCGTACGCGGAGCGCGCCGACCTCGCCAGCCGGGCGCAGCAGATAGAGGTGGCCGAGAAGGTTCTGGAGGACCGGGGGCCGAAGGCATGGCCCAGCTGTGCGGTCATCTCCGGCCTCGCGGTGGACGGGGTGCTGCCGGGGGTCGACCCGGGCTCCGTCCCCGCCGAGGACCCGGCCGGGAGCGCGAAGCCGGCTGACGGGGCGTCGGCGGACCCGTCCGACGACGCCACGCCGTCCACGAGCCCCTCGGACGGTACGGGCGGCTCGGACGGCTCGCAGGGGGCCGGCAAGCCGTCGGGGAAGACCTCGCCGTCCCCGAAGTCCTCCGGTTCGACCACTCCGTCCCCCGGCGCCCCCCGTGACACGCCCGGCTCGTCCAGTGGCGTGGGCGGCAAGCACCGTGGCGCGCCGGCCGCCGAGGGGAGCCGCGGCACGGACGGCGGCGACCGCGAGTCGGGCCGGCACGCCTCCCGCGGCGGCAGCGACGCGCGCGACACGGCCGAGCCGACGGCTGACGGCACGTACACCGTCCGCCCCGGCGACAACCTCTGGTCGATTGCTGACGCACAGAAGGTTCCCGGTGGCTGGCCCGCGCTCTACGAGGCCAACAAGGGTGCCGTCGGCTCCGACCCGGACCTCATCCTCCCTGGCCAGAGCCTCGATCTCGATGTGAAGGACCAGTGAAGGCAGTCTGATAATCGACTAAAAACACCTCGAAAATCGGGGTAGTTCAGGGACCTATGTCCACTTATGCGTAAGTGAGACATGGGTCTCTTTGCGTCAACTGGCGTGTCGCGCCTGGGGGCCCCTTCCGCATCGCGTCCCACCTGCGGAAACGACGGTTCTTCAGATGCAAGTACGGGTGGATTGTCCGATGTGTCCATCTTTGAATGTGAGGGTTGCGTATGTTTACGGTCGGAACCGCTCGCACCGCGGGCCCCGTCGACCGTCACGCCGAATCCTGCCGTCGGTCGAAGGGAACAGACGCGTAAAGCGCCGTAGGCAGGAGCGGGGGACCCAGGTAAGCGCCGGGCCCGATCGTCGAGAGACGCATCAGGACCGGCTTGGGGTGAAGTCGCGTGCTAGGACGTGCGACCGGGCAACTCACTTGGCCCGAACCCGACAGCTCACCTCGTAGGCGTCGGTGAGGAGAAGTTCCATGCTGCTTTCCAGCAAGGGCAAGCACCGCCGCCCGTCCAAGGCCGTCCGTATCGCCACGCTCGCCGGTGTCGCCGGTGCCGCTGTCGCCGTGCCCCTGATGGGTGCGACCGGCGCCTCCGCCGCCTCCGTCGCCACCTGGGACGCCGTCGCCCAGTGCGAGTCCGGTGGCAACTGGTCCATCAACACCGGCAACGGCTACTACGGCGGTCTGCAGTTCTCGCAGTCCAGCTGGGCCGCCGCCGGCGGTACGCAGTACGCCCCCCGCGCCGACCTGGCCACCAAGGCCCAGCAGATCGCCACCGCCGAGCGGCTCCTCGACATGCAGGGCCCGGGCGCCTGGGGCTGCGCCGGCGCCGGCAACCTGACCAACGACGGCGTCGACCCGGGCGTCGACACCGGCTCCTCCTCCAACTCCACCGCGAGCTCCGGCGCCTCCGAGCAGCAGAGCGCCCCGGCCGCCCCGAAGCAGCAGGCCCAGCCGAAGCAGAGCGAGCGCACCGAGGCTCCCGCCGCCTCCCGCTCGGACCGCTCCGCCGCCCCGCAGGCCGAGTCGAAGAAGACCGTCACCACCCCGACCGGCGAGAAGGTCAAGAAGGGCGACGGCGAGTACAAGGTCGTCTCCGGCGACTCGCTGAGCAAGATCGCCGCCGACCACAAGGTCGAGGGCGGCTGGCAGAAGCTGTTCGAGCTGAACAAGGACATCGTCAAGAACGCCGACCTGATCTACCCGGGTCAGCAGCTGCACCTGACGAAGTAGTCACGGCTCGCTCCTCCCCGAGCACCCCGGCCCGGCGCGCGTTCCCCCGTACGCGCCGGGCCGGGGTTCTGCCGTCCGCGCTCGGGGGAGCGGCGGACCGTTCAAGTGTTGTAGTTACCGGTCAGTAGAATTCTGACCGTTTGCCCGGCAATGTGTGCCCTCGGGTCCTTTTTCGTCCCAGGGGTCGGGCGGTCGTCGGGCTGAGCGGGCCGGGCCGGTTAGGCTCTTGGCGCAAGGCCAAAGCGACCCTGCACAAACAGCGTCATATCCCAGAAGGAGATGCCTCGTGCCGTCCATCGACGTCGTCGTAGCCCGGGAAATCCTCGACTCCCGCGGAAACCCCACGGTCGAGGTCGAGGTCGGCCTCGACGACGGCAGCACCGGCCGTGCTGCCGTTCCGTCCGGCGCCTCCACGGGTGCGTTCGAGGCCATCGAGCTCCGTGACGGTGACCCCAACCGCTACCAGGGCAAGGGCGTCGAGAAGGCCGTCCTCGCCGTGATCGAGCAGATCGGCCCGGAGCTCGTCGGCTACGACGCCACCGAGCAGCGCCTGATCGACCAGGCGATGTTCGACCTGGACGCCACCGAGAACAAGGGCTCGCTCGGCGCCAACGCCATCCTCGGCGTCTCGCTGGCCGTCGCCCACGCCGCCTCCGAGGCCTCGGACCTGCCGCTGTTCCGCTACCTCGGCGGCCCGAACGCGCACCTGCTGCCCGTTCCGATGATGAACATCCTCAACGGCGGTTCGCACGCCGACTCCAACGTGGACATCCAGGAGTTCATGATCGCGCCGATCGGCGCCGAGTCGTTCTCCGAGGCGCTGCGCTGGGGTGCCGAGGTCTACCACACGCTGAAGAAGGTCCTGAAGACCAAGGGCCTGTCGACCGGTCTCGGCGACGAGGGCGGCTTCGCGCCGAACCTGGAGTCGAACCGCGCCGCCCTCGACCTCATCATCGAGGCCATCAAGGAGGCCGGCTACGCCCCGGGCAAGGACATCGCGCTCGCGCTCGACGTCGCCGCGTCCGAGTTCTACAAGGACGGCAAGTACGAGTTCGAGGGCAAGGCCCGCTCGGCCGCCGAGATGACCGAGTACTACGAGGAGCTCGTCTCCGCGTACCCGCTGGTCTCCATCGAGGACCCGCTGTACGAGGACGACTGGGCCGGCTGGAAGGTCATCACCGACAAGCTCGGCGCCAAGGTGCAGATCGTCGGCGACGACCTCTTCGTCACCAACCCGGAGCGCCTGGCCCGCGGTATCGAGGAGGGCTCCGCCAACGCCCTGCTCGTCAAGGTCAACCAGATCGGCTCGCTGACCGAGACCCTGGACGCCGTCGAGCTGGCCCAGCGCAACGGCTTCAAGTGCATGATGTCCCACCGCTCCGGCGAGACCGAGGACGTCACCATCGCCGACCTCGCGGTCGCCGTGAACTGCGGCCAGATCAAGACCGGCGCCCCGGCCCGCTCGGACCGCGTCGCCAAGTACAACCAGCTGCTGCGCATCGAGGAGATCCTCGACGACGCCGCGGTGTACGCGGGCCGTTCGGCCTTCCCGCGGTTCAAGGTCTGACAGGTCCGGCGGGGCAAGTACCCCGGCCTCCGTCCGTCCCCGCACTCGGTCCCGTACCGTGTGCGGGGACGGACGTGCGTAATGGGGAGGCGGGGACATGGCCGCGAAGGACCGGGACCGGTTCTCCACCGCGACCCGGCTGCGGCTGCTCGGCGAGCAGACCGCCGCCCGCGTCTACCGGTCCCAGAACCGCCGTCAGGCCCGCCGCTCACGGCTCACCGGCCGGGCCGCCTTCCTCGCGCTCGTGGTCTGCTCCCTGGTGGTCGCGCTCGCGTACCCGATGCGGCAGTACGTCTCGCAGCAGGACGAGATCGCCGATCAGGAGCGCCTGGCGCGGGAGGCCAGGACCCGTACCGAGGAGCTGCGCGACGAGAAGGCGCGCCTCCAGGACGACGCGTACATCAGGCAGCTGGCCCGTACGCATCTGCACTACCTTCTTCCCGGGGAGACCGGTTACACGGTGATCGACCCCGACGCGGTCAAGGAGCGCGAGGGCAGGACGGACGAGTCCGGCCGGCCGTGGCACTCCAACCTCTGGGACGGCGTGGACAGCGCCGACCGCGACTGACTCTCTTCATCCCTCTGCAGAACCGCAGTTCGAGCAGCCCGATCAGAACCTAGGCAGGCATGGAAACCCCCCCTCCGCAGACCGAGCCCACCGCGCCCACCGAGGCGGACATCGCCGCGTTCCAGCAGCAGCTGGGCCGCCCGCCGCGCGGGCTGCGCGCGATCGCGCACCGCTGCCCGTGCGGCAACCCGGACGTGGTCGAGACGCAGCCCCGGCTGGAGGACGGTACGCCGTTCCCGACGACGTACTACCTGACGTGCCCGCGCGCCGCGTCCGCGATCGGCACGCTGGAGGCGAACGGGGTCATGAAGGAGATGACCGAGCGCCTCGGTACGGACCCCGAGCTGGCCGCCGCGTACCGGGCCGCCCACGAGGACTACATCGCACGGCGCGACGCCATCGAGGTGCTGGAGGGCTTCCCGAGCGCGGGTGGCATGCCGGACCGGGTGAAGTGCCTGCACGTCCTGGTGGGGCACTCGCTGGCCGCGGGGCCGGGGGTGAATCCGCTGGGTGACGAGGCGATCGCGATGCTGCCGGAGTGGTGGCGCAAGGGGCCGTGCGTCTCGCCGTGCGGCGCGCCGGACGAGGGCTGACCCATCCCACGGGGGCTCCGCCCCCGCACCCCCGCTCCTCGGTCGCCGGAGGGGCTTTGTCCGCTTGATTCGGGAGTACTCCATGACCCGCGTGGCCGCCATCGACTGCGGTACCAACTCCATCCGTCTGCTCGTCGCCGACGCGGACCCGTCCACCGGTGAGCTCGTCGAGCTCGACCGGCGGATGGAGATCGTCCGCCTCGGGCAGGGCGTCGACCGGACCGGCCGGCTCGCCCCCGAGGCGCTGGAGCGGACCTTCGCGGCCTGCCGCCAGTACGCGGCGGTGATCAAGGAGCACGGGGCGCAGCGGATCCGCTTCGTCGCCACCTCCGCCTCCCGCGACGCGGAGAACCGGGACGAGTTCGTCCGCGGGGTGCTGGAGATCCTGGGCGTCGAGCCCGAGGTGATCAGCGGTGACCAGGAGGCGGAGTTCTCCTTCACCGGAGCCACCAAGGAGCTCGCCGGCCGCGACCACCTCGCCAAGCCGTACCTCGTCGTGGACATCGGCGGCGGCTCCACCGAGTTCGTCGTCGGCGACGACCATGTGCGGGCCGCCCGCTCCGTGGACATCGGCTGCGTACGGATGACCGAGCGGCACCTGGTACGCGACGGCGTCGTGACCGACCCGCCGGCGCCCGCCCAGATCGCCGCGATCCGCGCCGACGTCGACGCCGCCCTGGACCTCGCCGAGGAGACCGTTCCGCTCACCGGGGCCGCCACCCTCGTCGGCCTCGCCGGGACGGTCACCACGGTCGCGGCGATCGCCCTGGGGCTCGACGCGTACGACTCCGAGGCGATCCACCACTCCCGGATCTCCGTGGAGCAGGTGCGGGAGATCACCGGGCGGCTCCTCGTCTCCACCCACGCCGAGCGGGCCGCGATCGGTGCGATGCACCCGGGACGGGTCGATGTGATCACGTCCGGGGCGCTGATCCTGCTCGCCCTGATGGAGCGGACCGGGGCCCGGGAGGTCGTGGTCAGCGAGCACGACATCCTCGACGGAATCGGCTGGTCCATCGCCTGAGACCGATGCACATGCGTGCCTTGGCCTGCACCTTTGAGCCTTCGTGGGCCGCCCGGGCGGTGCTTCGCGAGACACGTCGCGACGAAGTTCGTGAACTTCTTCACAAGGAATTCGGCCCCGTGGAGGGCAGTTCTGGTCCGTATGGGTGTCCGGAGCCGTTCGCGGGGGCGCCGCGTGTCCGTGCGGGAGTGTTCCAGGCATGTTGCCGACAGGTGAATCGGAGCGGTGGTTCACCCTGCCCGGAGGGTCAAGGGCCAGCTCACAGGCGGTGAACAACGTTCGCCGTCACACCGTGGTTCCCCTGCGGGGTCATGACCTCGGTCACGTGGGCGGCGAAGTGTAGCAGAAGGTTGCCCGTACCTTGTGAAGGGGCTCACGAGCATGCCCTCCGAGGGGGGTGGATACTCGATGGCATGAGCACCACGGAGCGTCCCAGGATCCTCGTAGTAGGCGGTGGGTACGTAGGCCTGTACGCAGCTCGACGCATTCTCAAGAAGATGCGCTACGGCGAGGCGACCGTCACGGTCGTCGACCCGCGCTCGTACATGACGTACCAGCCCTTCCTCCCCGAAGCTGCTGCCGGCAGCATCTCGCCTCGGCATGTCGTCGTCCCGCTGCGACGCGTCCTGCCGAAGGCCGAGGTACTCACCGGCCGCGTCACGACTATCGATCAGGACCGCAAGGTCGCCACGGTCGCGCCGCTGGTCGGCGAGGCCTACGAGCTGCCCTTCGACTACCTGGTCATCGCGATGGGCGCGGTCTCCCGCACCTTCCCGATCCCCGGCCTCGCCGAGCAGGGCATCGGCATGAAGGGGATCGAGGAGGCCATCGGCCTGCGCAACCACGTCCTCGAGCAGCTGGACAAGGCCGACTCGACGACCGACGAGGACGTCCGCCGCAGGGCGCTGACGTTCGTCTTCGTGGGCGGCGGCTTCGCCGGCGCGGAGACCATCGGCGAGGTCGAGGACATGGCCCGCGACGCGGCGAAGTACTACACGAGCGTGAAGCGCGAGGACATGCGCTTCATCCTGGTCGACGCCGCCGACAAGATCCTTCCCGAGGTCGGCCCGAAGCTGGGCACCTGGGGCCGGGAGCACCTGGAGTCCCGTGGCGTCGAGGTCTTCCTCTCGACCTCCATGGACTCCTGCGTCGACGGTCACGTCGTCCTGAAGAACGGCCTCGAGGTCGACTCCAACACCATCGTGTGGACGGCCGGCGTGAAGCCGAACCCGGCGCTGGCCCGCTTCGGCCTGCCGCTCGGTCCGCGCGGTCACGTGGACACCTCCGAGAAGCTCCAGGTGCAGGGCACCGACTACATCTGGGCCGCGGGCGACAACGCCCAGGTTCCGGACATGGTCGGCCGCAAGGCCGGCAACCCGAACGCCTGGTGCCCGCCCAACGCCCAGCACGCGCTGCGGCAGGCCAAGGTCCTCGGCGACAACGTCATCTCCGGTATGCGGGGCTTCCCGCAGAAGGAGTACAGCCACGCCAACAAGGGTGCCGTCGCCGGTCTGGGGCTGCACAAGGGCGTCGCGATGATCGTCATGGGCAAGATGAAGATCAAGCTCAAGGGACGCCTCGCCTGGTACATGCACCGTGGCTACCACGGCATGGCGATGCCGACCTGGAACCGCAAGATCCGGATCTTCGCCGACTGGACCCTGGGGATGTTCCTCAAGCGCGAGGTCGTCTCGCTCGGCGCCATGGAGACGCCGCGCGAGGAGTTCTACGAGGCCGCCAAGCCGGCCCCGGCGCCGGCCGCCGCCAAGGCCGAGGGCGAGAAGGCCAAGGCCTCCTAGCCCGACCGCGGGCCCACTCGCCCGCGCGCTGTACGCACAACGCCCGAAGGGGCCGTCCGCCATCCGTGGTGCGGACGGCCCCTTCGGGTGTATCCGGGCCCGAATGCGTGCCATGTACAGCTATTTTGCTCTTCCATTGCGCTGTAGCGGGATGGTGGGCGCCTCGCGGACTGTTGAGGGGTACGTACCTCGTCGTGGCGCACAGGTGCCCGGCGTGGTTACAGGCAAGTTCGACCATGTTTGGGCACATTGGGAACACCATCACGGAGGTGTGCGCCATGGCAGACGCCGCGTTGCGGCTGACCGCTCTCGCCGAGGAGTTGCTGGGTGAAAAGCTGCCGGTCCGTATCCGGGCCTGGGACGGCAGCGAATCCGGACCGCCCGGTGCCCCCGTACTTGTGATCCGGAACCGCCGCGCGCTGCGCCGGCTGCTCTGGAAGCCGGGCGAACTGGGCCTGGCCCGCGCCTGGGTGGCGGGCGAGCTCGACATCGAGGGCGATCTCTACGAGGCCCTGGATCTGATGGCCTCGCTGATCTGGGAGCGCGGGGCCGACGCCGAGGACGGCATCCACCCGGTCCGAGACCCGAAGGTACGGGCCTTCGCCAAGGGGCTGCTGCGGCTGGCCGGACCCTGGCCCCCGCCCCCTGCGCCGCCCGAGGAGGTGCGCCGCCGCACCGGCACCCTCCACACCAAGCGCCGCGACAAGGAGGCCATCAGTCACCACTACGACGTGGGCAACGACTTCTACGAACTGGTCCTCGGCCCGTCCATGGTCTACTCCTGCGCCTACTGGGAGGACAGCGGGAATCTTGAGGACGCCCAGCGCGACAAGCTCGACCTGGTCTGCCGCAAGCTCGCGCTGAAGGAGGGCGACCGCCTCCTCGACGTCGGCTGCGGCTGGGGCTCCATGGCCATCCACGCCGCCCGCGAGTACGGCGCCCGGGTCACCGGAGTCACCCTCTCCGTCGAACAGGCCGCCTTCGCCCGGAAGCGCATCGCACAGGAGGGCCTGACCGACCGCATCGAGATCCGGGTCCAGGACTACCGGGACGTCAGGGACGGCCCGTACGACGCCATCTCGTCCATCGGGATGGCGGAGCACGTCGGCGCGGTCCGCTTCCGCGAGTACGCCGACGACCTCTACGCACTCCTCAAGCCCGGCGGCAGGCTGCTCAACCACCAGATCGCCCGCCGCCCCGAGAAGGACGAGTCCGCGTACCACGTGGACGACTTCATCGACGCCTATGTCTTCCCGGACGGTGAACTGGCCCCGGTGGGCCGGATCGTGGCCACCCTCGAAGAGGCCGGCTTCGAGGCCCGCGACGTCGAGTCGATCCGCGAGCACTACGCGCTGACCCTGCGCCGCTGGGTCGCCAACCTGGAGAAGCAGTGGGACCGCGCGGTCCGGATGACCTCGGCCGGGCGGGCCAGGGTCTGGCGGCTCTACATGGCCGCCTCGGCGCTCTCCTTCGAGCACAACAAGATCGGCGTCAACCAGATCCTCGTGGTGCGTCCGGCGGAGGGCGGGGCCTCCCGCATGCCGCTGAGGGCCCGCGACTGGACGGCGTCCGCGACCGGCTGACACCGGGAACGGACCGAGGGCCGGTACGCGCGGCTCATTCGCCGCGCGTACCGGCCCTCGGGCGTGTCGGGCGGGGCCCCGGCCCCGCCCGGTGCTACTCGGTCTTGATCGCCGTCAGCATGTTCAGCTTCGCGGCGCTGCGGGCCGGCCAGAGCGAGGCCAGCACACCCACGATCCCCGCCAGCACCAGGAAGACCGCGATCCGGTCCCACGGGATGACCAGGGCGTAGTTCGGGATGTCCGACGACAGCGTGTGCCCGATCGCCCAGCCGAGGAACATGCCGAGCGCGACACCGACCACCGCGCCGAAGAGCGAGATGACCACGGCCTCCAGCCGGATCATGCGCTTCACCCGGCGCCGGTCCAGGCCGATCGCCCGCAGCATGCCGATCTCCTGCTGACGCTCGAAGACCGACATCGCCAGGGTGTTGACGACCCCGAGCACCGCGATGATCAGGGCCATCGCCAGCAGCCCGTACATGATGTTCATCGCGAGGTTGACCGAGCCGCCGAACATGTCACGGATGTCCTGGCGGTCCATGATGCTCATCCCCGGGTTGTCACCCAGAGCCTTCACCAGGGCCTGCTCGTTCGCCTCGCTCGCGCCGCCGTCCGTCTTCAGCCAGATCTCGCGGATGTCCGACATGCTGCCGTGCGCGTCGGCGACGTTCTTCGGGACCAGGACCGGGGAGAGCATCTCGTTCCCCTGGAAGACGGCCCCGACCTTCAGCTCGCCCTTCTTGTCGTCCTCGAACTTCACCGGGAGGGTGTCGCCGGTCTTCCAGCCGTTGGACTCGGCCGTCTTCTCGTCGACGGCGATCTCGCCCCTGTCCAGCGCGTCGAGCGAGCCGGAGACGGTCGGCAGCGCGAAGAGCTGCTGCACCTCGCCGGGGATGACGGCGGACGCGGCGTGGTACTCGCCCTTGACCTCCAGCGAGGTGGCCTGCTGCGGCGAGATCGCCGAGACCCCGTCGGCCTTCTGCAGGGCGGTGAGCGCGGACTCGTCGAGCGGACCGCCGCTCGCCATCGTCACCATGTAGTCGGCCTTGATGTTGTCCGTGGTCATCCGGTCGACCGCCTGGCCGAGGGTGACGCCGAGGACCGAGATGCCGGTGACCAGGGTGAGACCGATCGCCAGCGCGGAGGCGGTGGCACCGGTACGGCGCGGGTTGCGGACCGCGTTCTGGGCGGCCAGCTTGCCCGAAACCCCGAACAGCCGCTTGAGCAGCGGGCGGACCAGCGCGATCACCGGCCGCGACAGCAGCGGGATCAGCACGATGACACCGATCAGCGAGAGGAAGGCACCCGCGGCGATGACGGTCCGGCCGGTCGATCCGGACTTGGACGCACCCGCCACGATCGCCGCCGCGCCCAGCAGGGTGAGCACCGCACCGATCGAGTTGCGCAGCACCAGGGACTTGACGGTGGCCGTCGCGTGCACGCTGTTCATCGCCGCGACCGGCGGGATCTTGGCGGCCCGGCGGGCGGGCAGCCAGGCGGCCAGTACGGTGATCAGGACGCCGACACCGAACGCGGCGAGGACCGCGGTGGGCGAGACGACCAGGGGTCCGGCCGGGATCCTGCCGCCGAACATGCCCATCGCGGAGCGCAGTCCGATGGCGAGGCCGAGGCCGAAACCGAAGCCGACGACCGAGGCGATCAGGCCGACGACGGCCGCTTCGAGGAGCACCGAGCGCTTGACCTGGCGGCGGGAGGCGCCGACGGCGCGCATCAGCGCCAGTTCCTTGGTGCGCTGGGCCACCAGCATGGTGAAGGTGTTGGCGATCAGGAAGACACCGACGAACAGGGCGATGCCGGCGAAGGCGAGCAGCATCGTGCTGAGACCGCTCAGACCGGTCTCGATCTGCTTGGCCTGATCGTCCGCGAGCGCCTGGCCGGTCTTGGCATCGGCGTCCTTGGGCAGCAGCGGCTTCACCTCGGCCAGCAGCTTCTCGGCGGAGGCACCGGACGCGGCGGACACATTGACGTCCCGGAACACACCGGGCCTGAGGTAGAGCTTCTGGGCGACCTCGGTGTCGAAGAGGACCAGGCTGCCGCCCGCGTTGACCGCGCCGTCCTCGGTGGTGAAGACACCGGAGAGGGTGTACTCCTTCACCGGCCCGTTCGTGGCGACCCGGACCCGGTCACCGACCTGGTACTCGCCCCGCTTGGCGGTCTCCTTGTCGAGCGCGATCCGGTCGGCCGCGGCCGGGCCCGTACCGTCGACGAAGGTGTACGCGGAGTCCTTGCCGTTCTTGCCGGGGGAGTAGTTCCCGCCGGTGTTCGACCAGCCGTTGCCGATCAGCTTGCCGTCGGGGCCGGCGACCCCGGCGAAGCCGGAGACCCGGCCGGTGGCGGTGTCGACGCCGTCCAGGCCCTGGATCTTCTCCAGGGTGGCGGCGGTGATGCCGGGCGTCTTCTCGTCGCGCTGGTCGGCGTAGGTGGTGACGGCGACGGCGATGTCGTCGTAGCTCTTCGCCGACTGGTTGCGCAGGGCGTTGCCGAGGGTGTCGGTGAAGACCAGCGTGCCGGAGACGAAGGCCACGCCGAGCATCACGGCGAGGACGGTCATCAGCAGCCTGGCCTTGTGCGCGAGCACATTGCGCAGGGCGGTACGGAACATGTCTGTCAGTCCTGGGATGGGGAGGGGTTCCGGAAAGGGGCGCGGGGAAGGGCGGGCTTCAGCTCGTGCGGCCCTTGGCGTCGAACGCCTTCATCCGGTCGAGGACCCCGTCCGCGGTCGGGTGCAGCATCTGGTCGACGATCCGGCCGTCCGCGAGGAAGATCACCCGGTCCGCGTAGGAGGCGGCCGCCGGGTCGTGGGTCACCATCACCACGGTCTGGCCCAGCTCGCGCACCGAGTTGCGCAGGAAGCCGAGGACCTCGGCGCCGGAGCGGGAGTCGAGGTTGCCGGTCGGCTCGTCACCGAAGATGATCTCCGGCTGCGAGGCCAGGGCACGGGCCACCGCGACGCGCTGCTGCTGGCCGCCGGAGAGCTCGGTCGGCCGGTGGCTCAGCCGGTCGGAGAGACCGACCATGTCGATGACCTTGCGCACCCATTCGGCGTCGGGCTTGCGGCCCGCGATGTCCATCGGGAGCGTGATGTTCTCCTGCGCCGTCAGCGTGGGGAGCAGGTTGAACGCCTGGAAGATGAAGCCGATCTTGTCCCGGCGGAGCTGGGTGAGCTGCTTGTCCTTGAGGGAGCCCAGCTCCGTGTCGCCGATCCGTACCGAACCGCTGCTGAAGCTGTCGAGGCCGGCCACGCAGTGCATCAGCGTGGACTTGCCGGAGCCGGACGGGCCCATGATCGCGGTGAACTCGCCCCGGGGGAAGTCCACGGTGACCCGGTCCAGGGCGGTGACCCTGGTCTCGCCCTCTCCGTAGACCTTCGACAGATCCGTGGCGCGGGCGGCCACCGTGGTGACGCGGGGTGCGGTGGAAGTGGTCACGGGATTCTCCTGTTTCGGGGCTCCGGCCGAGGGCTCGTCCGGGAATTGTTCGGAACCCTTCAATCGTCACCGCCGTTCCGCCGCCGGGCGTCAGTCCGCGTGCCCGTTCCCGGGGCAGTCTTGAGTCGCATCGGGAGGCAGTCGCGTCCTCCTCCGGTATGACACCGACCCTGAGACGTCGGCCCGGGGGCCGTCGTCCGGCCCGGTGCTCCGGGCCCCCCGCGCCAGGCCCGACGGCGCGCCCGGGGAATGCGCCGTCCGGGTGCGGCGACTTTACGTCAATCCGGATTGCCGACCGCCGTGGCCCCTACCCCGCCCAGGCATGTGGCGATGCCCTTTCGCGAGTGCTGACGACCCCTCAAGCGGTCAATAAAATAAGACAACATCGCGCCACTGATCCGCTGTTCGGGGGAAGTCCCCGGATAGGGTCATGTGCCAACGCGGAGCCGCGCGCCAGGCCTGGATGGTGGAATGCAGACACGGCGAGCTTAAACCTCGCTGCCCCTCGGGGGCGTACCGGTTCGAGTCCGGTTCCAGGCACCACTTCTCACTTGGCGGCCGAGCCGGCGGGACCCCCTCGGGCCGCGGCCGCTTCCGGGGCGGCGGACCCCTCTCGGCGTATTTCCCACGACGTGGCCGCCCTTCCCGTCTTCCCGGCGTGACGGCGCCGTAAACCGGTCGGTCGGCACGTTACTGGACCGCGCGCCCGGGCGGTATGGGGTGAGCCGGTTTTCCCGTCGGCCGGGTGGCCGACGGGCGGGTTTCGCGGATGACACGCTTCCGCAAAGATCCTCCCCAAGCACTAGTCTGATTCTTTTGCCTACCCATTACTCTTGTGGGAAGGCCACGCAGGGTGGCCATGGAGGAGTGAGATGAGGAGCAGCAACCCGGTCTTCTCGCGACGGGGCTTCAGCCGCGACAACGGATACGCGGGCTTCAACGCGGCGCCGCAGGCCGGGGCCCCCGCAGCGGGCGCCAACCCGTACGCGCAGGGCACCGCCGCCAACCCGTACGCCACCAACCCCTACGCCCAGCCGGACGACCAGTACGGCGCCCCGCAGGCGCCCGTGCGCACCGGCGCGATGACGATCGACGACGTCGTCACGCGCACGGCGATCACGCTGGGCACCGTGGTGCTCGGCGCCGCGCTCGCCTGGGCGCTGCTGCCGGTCGACGAGGCGAACCTCGGCAAGTCGTACGGCATCGCGATCGGCGCCGCCCTGGTGGCGTTCGTCCTGTCGCTCGTCCAGTCCTTCAAGCGCAAGCCGGTGCCGGCGCTGATCGTCTCGTACGCGGCCTTCGAGGGTGTCTTCCTCGGAGTGATCTCCAGCGCGGTCAGCACGTACATCGGACCGGGCGTCGTGATGCAGGCCGTGCTGGGCACCATGTGTGTCTTCGCCGGTGTGCTGCTCGCGTACAAGATGCGCTGGATCCGTGTCACCCGCCGCTTCTACGGCTTCGTGATGGCCGCCGCCATGGGCTTCATGCTCCTGATGGTGGTCAACCTGCTGTTCGCCGTCTTCGGCGGCGGTGACGGCCTGGGCTTCCGCAGCGGCGGCCTCGGCATCCTCTTCGGCGTCATCGGGATCGTCCTCGGTGCGTGCTTCCTGGCCCTGGACTTCAAGCAGGTCGAGGACGGCATCGCCTACGGCGCCCCCCGCGAGGAGTCCTGGCTGGCGGCCTTCGGCCTCACCATGACCCTGGTGTGGATCTACCTGGAGATGCTGCGTCTGCTCTCCATCCTCAGCGGCGACGACTGATCCCGCCCGCACCCGCACGACGGGAACGGCCCGCAGGCACCGCCTGCGGGCCGTTCCCGTCTTCCCGGGCACCGGCCCGTTGGCAACCGTCCTGCCGGGGCGCGTAGGGTCGCCGAGTGCTCGATACGACCCCGCTGATCACCGCCGTGGACCGATTCGCCGACCGGCTGCGCGCCGCCCCGCAGAGCCGTCTCCAGCGCGGCGCCGCCGCCGAAGGGCTGGAGACGGCGCGGGAACTCGCGCTGCGCGCCCAGCGGATCGAGGCGCCGGACCGGGAGCCGCGCGTCATGCCGGACGCCGGGATCTTCTCGATCGGCGACCAGCTCGCCGTGGCGGGGCGCGATCTGGCGACGGCACTGGAAACGGCCCCGTCGCAGGAGCTCGACGAGGCCGTGCAATTCGTGGACGAGGCCGCCGCGCGCGCCTTCGCGTAGCGGCGGACGGCAGCGCGGGGAACCGGCCCGGGGCGGCGGCCGGCGAGAGCCGCTGTGCCCGGATGCCGCGGGGTCAGAACGAGGCGATGACCCGGTCGGCGAGGATGTAGACGTTCTCCGTGCCGCAGGAGAAGGTCAGGGCGTACGCGCCGGAGACACCGGAGCCGCCCAGCAGCACCGGGTGCTCACCGTCGCGCAGCGAACCGGCCAGACGCTCGGCCGTCTCGCGGTGCCCGGGGGTCATGCAGAGCGTGGTGCCGTCGGCGAAGACATAGACGTCGAGCGTGCCGAGCGGGCCGGGGCGCACATCGGCGAGCTCCGTGCGGTTGTCGGCGAGCTCTTCGAGGCGGTTCACGGTGCGCTCGTGGTCGGTGACGACCGGGGTCTGCACCGGTACGAAGTCGGGGTGCGAGGGGTGCCTGCGACGGGCGGCGGCCAGCTCGGGGGAGTCCTCGGCGAACTCCGCCGTCCCGGGCAGCTCGGTCACGTCGGCCAGCTCCGTCAGCTCCGTCAGCTCGTCGAGGGCTTCGCCGGCGTCGAGGTCCATCGCCTCCAGGCCCACGAAGTCGGCCTGGCGGGGCATGAAGAACGGGACGTCCTCGCCCGCACCGGTCAGGCCGCCCAGCAGGGACGGGGCATCGGCGGCATCGCGCGCCTCCTGGGTGGCCCAGAAGGCCCGGGCCTCGGCGAGTTCGCGCTCGCGCTCCTCGGCGAGCGCCTCGGCGACGGCCGCGCGTATCTCGGCGACGGGGGTGACGGTGCCGCGGCTCTGCGCGGGCACGGCGACCCCGTGCGCACGGGCCTCGGCGAGATCCGAACGAAGGGCCGTGACCTGCTTGCGCAGCCCGTGAGCAGCGTGCAGAGCAGCAGCGCCCACGGCCGTGGCGGCGGCGGTGGTCAGCAACAGGGCAAGAGACATGGCGCTCACTGACATACTCCCGGTTTCAATCGATCCCCCGACTTCCTACATCAGCTTGTCTCCTACCTGCGCCCTGTGTCAGTGCATTACGTCACGAATTGGACAGGTCTTTGGGCCTGGGGTTTAACCCTGATGTGGGTGTGACCTGCGGGAATGGCTCTCCCCCAGGAGATAGGTCACATCCTGGGGGAGATTCGGTCACGGTCGGGGCTCGGAACCGGCCACCTCGGGGAGTGCGATCAGCTCAGCCGCTCGGGCTTGTGGTCGCGTTCGCTTCGCTTCCGCTGCGGGCAGGTGCCGCCTTCGTGCCTCAGGCGCCCCCTACCCTCCGCTGCAGCTCAGCTCAGCCGCTCGATCACCATCGCCATGCCCTGGCCGCCGCCCACGCACATGGTCTCCAGGCCGAACTGCTTGTCGTGGAACTGCAGGCTGTTGATCAGCGTGCCGGTGATCCGGGCGCCGGTCATGCCGAAGGGGTGGCCGACGGCGATCGCGCCGCCGTTGACGTTGACCTTCTCCAGCGGCAGGCCGAGGTCGCGGTAGGAGGGGATCACCTGGGCGGCGAAGGCCTCGTTGATCTCGGCCAGGTCGATGTCGTCGATGGTCAGCCCGGCCCGCTTCAGCGCCTGCCTGCTGGCCTCCACCGGCCCGTACCCCATGATCTCGGGGGAGAGGCCGGAGACGCCGGTGGAGACGATCCGGGCCAGCGGGGTCAGGCCCAGCTCGCGGGCCTTGGTGTCGGACATGATGACGAGGGCGGCGGCGCCGTCGTTGAGCGGGCAGCAGTTGCCGGCGGTGACCAGGCCGTCGGGGCGGAACACCGGCTTCAGGCCCTGCACGCCCTCCAGGGTGACGCCCGCACGCGGGCCGTCGTCCTTGCTGACGACCGTGCCGTCGGGGGTGGTGACCGGGGTGATCTCGCGCTCCCAGAAGCCGTTCTTGAGGGCTTCCTCGGCGAGGTTCTGCGAGCGGACGCCGAACTCGTCCATGTCCTGGCGGGTGACGCCCTTGAGCCGGGCCAGGTTCTCCGCGGTCTGCCCCATCGCGATGTACGCGTCCGGGACCAGGCCGTCCTCGCGCGGGTCGTGCCAGTCGTCGCCGCCCTGCTCGGCGCGGGCCGCGGTGCGGGCCTCGGCGTCGGCGAACAGCGGGTTGTGCGTGTCCGGCCAGCTGTCGGAGTTGCCCTTCGAGAAGCGGGACACCATCTCGACACCGGCCGAGATGAAGACATCGCCCTCACCGGCCTTGATGGCGTGCAGCGCCATCCGGCTGGTCTGCAGGGAGGACGAGCAGTAGCGGGTGATCGTACAGCCGGGAAGGTGGTCCATCCCCATCTGTACGGCGATGATCCGGCCCAGGTTGTTGCCCTGCTCGCCGCCGGGGAGGCCGCAGCCGAGCATCAGGTCGTCGATGTCCTTCGGGTCCAGCTCGGGCACCTTCGCCAGCGCGGTCCGGATGATCGTGGCGGTCAGGTCGTCCGCGCGCAGGTCCTTCAGCGAACCCTTGAAGGCCCGGCCGATGGGGGAACGGGCTGCAGAGACGATCACGGCTTCGGGCATCACGCGGCTCCATGAGGGCTGGAAGGCGGGTTCTGGCAGGTGCTGCATGGGAAGTTACCTGTACGTAGGCGCCGGGTCACCGGGCAGCGCATGTGACGCCGACCTCTTTTCTAAGCGACCGCTCAGTCCGAGTGTGCGGCCGATGGTGCGGACGGTCAATTGGCCGGGAGATTGCGCGGCTCCCCGTACGACTCCCCTGCCTCCCCCGTCCCCCCTGTCTGCCCTGTCTGCCCGGTCTCTGCGGTCTCTCCGGTCTCCTCGTGCGGCTCCGGGTGCGGGTGGGGCTCGGTGGTCGCGGGCAGGCGCCGCCGCCTGCGGTGCTTGAGGAGCGCCCAGGGTGCCCGCGCCCCCGTGACCTCCGTACCGGCCTCCCTGGCCGCCTGGGAGGCCGCCTTGGCCACCGGCAGCATGTCCTCGCGCCGGGCCCCGTCCAGACGGTCGGACTCCGGCCACAGCCCCAGTACCGCGCAGAGCGTGGGCAGCACCGCCATCGCCGCCGTGGCGTACCCCTCCGCCGACGGGTGGTAGTTGTCCGGCCCGAACAGCTCCCGCGGATTCGCCTCGAACTCCGGCCCGAGCAGATCGCCCAGCGAGACCGTGCGCCCGCCCTGCTCCACCGAGCCGATCGTCTGGGCCGCCGCCAGCTGCCGGCTCACCCGCCGGGCCAGCCAGCGCAGCGGCTGGTAGACCGGCTCGATCGTGCCCAGGTCCGGGCAGGTGCCGACCACGACCTCCGCGCCCGCCGTACGCAGCCTGCGCACGGCGGTGGTCAGACAGCGCACCGACTGGGTGGCCGGCATCCGGTGCGTCACATCGTTCGCGCCGATCATGATCACGCAGACGTCGGGCGTACGGGAGGGGTCGGCGAGCAGCAGCGAGACCTGCCGCTCCAGATCGTCCGACCGGGCACCCGGCTGCGCCACATTGCGCAGGTCCACCGGCCGCTCGGAGACCGCAGCGAGCCCCGAGGCGAGCAGCGCCCCAGGGGTCTGCCCGGCCCGGCGCACCCCCTGCCCGGCCGCCGTCGAGTCGCCGAGCAACCCCAGCCGCAACGGGTCCGCGGGGCCGGCGAACGCCACCCCGTACCGCCCGTCCGCGCTCGGCGGGACCGGTGCGATCCCGCCGCCCACCTGCCGTTTCGCCAGCTGGACCTCCGCCAGCAGTACGCCTACCGCCGCGGCGCCGAGCAACCCGATGCTGCCTCCGCCGTAGGCCGCGCCCGCCGCGATCCGCCGTGCCACCCTTGCTCTTGACACAGTCCGGTCCACCTCCTCGTTGCCGTACCGCCGTACACAGAGCTAATTGCCCCGCAGTGGCCGTGGCTCAATCGCTTCGCCCAATCTCCTGCCCGTACGCATACCCTTGCCGCACCATCTCGGAGACCCCGGAGTACACGGTGCAATTCCACGATTCGATGATCAGTCTCGTAGGCAATACCCCGCTGGTGAGGCTGCGCAGTGTGACGGCCGGCATCCAGGCGACGGTCCTGGCCAAGGTCGAGTACTTCAACCCCGGCGGCTCGGTCAAGGACCGCATCGCCCTGCGGATGATCGAAGCCGCCGAACAGAGCGGCGAGCTGAAGCCCGGCGGCACGATCGTCGAGCCGACCAGTGGCAACACGGGCGTCGGTCTGGCGATCGTCGCCCAGCAGAAGGGGTACAAGTGCATCTTCGTCTGCCCGGACAAGGTGTCCACGGACAAGATCAATGTGCTGCGCGCCTACGGTGCCGAGGTCGTCGTCTGCCCGACGGCCGTTGACCCCGAGCACCCCGACTCGTACTACAACGTCTCCGACCGCCTGGTCCGCGAGACCCCCGGTGCCTGGAAGCCCGACCAGTACTCCAACCCCAACAACCCGCGTTCCCACTACGAGACCACCGGTCCCGAGCTGTGGGAGCAGACGGACGGGAAGATCACCCACTTCGTCGCGGGCGTCGGCACCGGCGGCACGATCAGCGGCACCGGCCGCTATCTGAAGGAAGTCAGCGGCGGCTCGGTGAAGGTGATCGGGGCCGACCCGGAGGGCTCGGTCTACTCCGGCGGTTCCGGGCGCCCCTACCTCGTCGAGGGCGTCGGCGAGGACTTCTGGCCCAGCGCCTACGACCGTACGGTCACGGACGAGATCGTCGCCGTGTCCGACAAGGACTCCTTCCAGATGACCCGCCGTCTCGCCAAGGAGGAGGGCCTGCTGGTCGGCGGCTCCTGCGGCATGGCGGTGGTCGGCGCCCTGGAGGTCGCGGCCCGGCTGGGCCCGGACGACGTGGTCGTCGTCCTGCTGCCCGACAGCGGCCGCGGCTACCTGAGCAAGATCTTCAACGACGAGTGGATGGCGGACTACGGCTTCCTGGAGGACACCGGCCCGTCCGCGCGCGTCGCCGATGTGCTCGACCACAAGGCCGGTCCGATCCCGACGCTCGTCCACATGCACCCGGAGGAGACGGTCGGCGAGGCGATCGACGTCCTGCGCGAGTACGGCGTCTCGCAGATGCCGATCGTGAAGCCGGGCGCCGGTCACCCGGACGTGATGGCCGCCGAGGTCATCGGTTCGGTGGTGGAGCGGGAACTGCTCAACGCGCTCTTCGCGCAGCGCGCCTCGCTCTCCGACCCGCTGGAGAAGCACATGTCGCCGCCGCTGCCGCAGGTCGGCTCCGGCGAACCGGTCGAGGACCTGATGGCGGTGCTCGGCGGCACGAACACCGCCGACGCGGCGATCGTGCTGGTGGAGGGCAAGCCGAAGGGCGTGGTCAGCCGCCAGGACCTGCTGGCGTTCCTCGCCAAGGACGCGACGACCGGCAAGGCGTAGCACCCGGCGCCGTGGGTCCGGGCTTCGCGAAAACGGTACGAGCGCGACACGTTCACGCAGCACCGGCTTAACACGGGTCCGGCAGATTGATGGGTGTCGGCAGGGAGACCCGCCGACACCCGATACGGCGACACGGACAACGGAGCGGCTCCCGGACCTCCATCGTCGCCAGGACGCGGTGACCGGCCCTGACCCGGACCGTGTCCCTCGCGGGGACCGCCGTCGTCCCGCCCCCTGGGCAACCGGGGGTGCGGCGGTCCCCGCGACACATCCGTGTCCGGTCCCCGCGGACATCTCCATGCCCGTTTCGATCCCGCCCTTCGCCGGCCGACGGGGCCCGCGGACCCCCGGACGTCAGCCGGCCGGGGCCGACGGTGCGGCCGGCCCGCTCGCCAGCAGCGCGACGCGTGCGGCGGTCTCGCTGCCGGGCTCCGGCGTGTAGACCACCAGGCACTGGCCGGGATCGCCGGCCGCGGCGAGCGTCTCGTACGGGAGAACGAGCTCGCCCACCACCGGGTGGTCGATGCGCTTGACGCCATAGGTCTTCGACTTCACCTGATGGTCCGCCCACAACCGGCGGAAGTCGTCGCTCCGCAGGGACAACTCGCCGACCAGCGTGGCCAGCTGCTTGTCATCGGGGTGCAGTCCCGCGTCCAGGCGCAGATGCGCCACCGTCTCCGCCGCCACCGCGGCCCAGTCCGGGTACAGCTCCCGCGCCGCCGGCCGGAGGAACACCTGGCGCGGCATGTTGCGCTCGGCGGCGGGCATCCGGGAGAAGCCGACGAGGGCGTCCCCCAGCGTGTTCCAGGCCAGCACGTCCATCCGGCGGCCCAGGACGAACGCCGGGGCCGTGGCGAGCGTGTCCAGCAGCAGCCGCAGACCGGGGCGGACCCGCTGGGCGCCGGCCGGGGCCGAGGCGCGCGCCTTGGGGCGCGCCACGGTGCGCAGATACGTGTGCTCCGTCTCGTCCAGCCGGAGCACCCGGGCTATCGCGTCGAGCACGGTGTCCGAGACGCTCGGGCCGCGCCCCTGCTCCAGCCGGATGTAGTAGTCGACGCTCACTCCCGCGAGCTGCGCGACCTCCTCGCGCCGGAGCCCGGGTACGCGCCGGCGGCCGTACGCCTGCAGCCCCACCTCCTCGGGCTGGATGCGGGCCCGCCGGGAGCGGAGGAAATCACCGAGGTCAGCGTCCATGGCGTCGATCGTAGAAGAAGGCCGGACACCGAACCTGGTACTGGCGGACCCAGGAACAGCGTCGCCCTGGCTGGTCCCCGGGCGGCCACGCAGAGTGGGATCAGGCCCGGGGAAACGCCCCGGTCCGCAACCGCTCAAGGAGCACGGACATGTCGTACGAGACCCTCGCGGGCCGCACCGCCGTCATCACCGGAGCCGCCAGCGGCATGGGTAGCGCGACCGCCCGGCTGCTCGCCGCCCAGGGGGTCCGGGTCGCGCTGCTGGCCCGGCGCGCGGAACGGCTGGAGGAGCTGGCCGCCGCGATCGGGGCGGCGGGCGGCGAGGCGCTCGCCGTCGTCACCGACGTCACCGACCAGGCGTCCGTCGACGCCGCGGCCGAGCTGGTGCACAGCGCCTTCGGCCCGGTGGACCTGGTGGTCAACGCGGCAGGTGTGATGCTGCCGAACCCGGTGGACGCGGGCCGGACCGATGAGTGGCAGCGGATGATCGACACCAATGTGACGGGCGCCCTGCGGATCATCCGGGCCTTCACGGCCGACCTGGTGGCGGCGGCCGCCGAGGGCCGCACCGCGGACCTGGTGAACATCTCGTCCATCGGCGCGCACGTCATGTTCCCGAACTACGCGGTGTACGGGGCGACGAAGGCCGCGCTGACGTATCTGTCGACATCGCTGCGCACCGAGTTCGGGCCGCGTGACGTCCGCGTCACGAACATCGAGCCGGGACTCACCGACACGGAGCTGGCCGGCCATGTCGACAACGCCGAGCTGAGCGGGCAGCTCGACGACATGTTCGGGGCGCTCGGCGGGCTCTCCAGCGACGAGATCGCCGACCTGATCGCCTACGCCACCAGCCGGGCGCGCCACATCAACCTGCGCCAGCTGATCGTGCAGCCCACCCGCCAGGCGTAGGGCCTGTCCGGTGGATCGGGGCCGGGCCGCGTGTCCCGCGCCGACAGGGCCGCGCTCAGTCCTCCCAGTCGGAGTCCCCGCGTCCGGGGCGGCGCGCGAGCCACGGCCGGGCGGCGTGCACGGCGTTGACCGCGATGATCCCGAGCCAGGCGACGATCAGGCCCCCGGTGTGGGCGGTCGAGGCGCCGATCGCCGACAGCGGGACGGCCAGGATCAGCGAGATGATCCCGAAGCCGTAGCGCTCACCGAAGTTCCCCAGCGGCTGCGGCGGGTGCGTGCCCCTGGCGAGGCTCACCTGCTGTTCGGCGAGATGGCGCCGGACACGGCGGTCGAGCGTGCCGTCGAGGCGCTGCTCGACCTTCTCCAGAAAGGACTCGACGAGCGCGGGCTCGTACTCCGAACCCAGCTCACTACGGGCGTGCAGGGCGGCGTCGAGCTCGCTCTTGAGCTCCGAGTCTCCGGCTTTCATGCCCTTCACGCTATGAGCCCACGGCCTCGCACGCAGTGGGGCTGTCCCCCCTCTTTCCCCGGGGGAACGCCTCCCGGGGGGAATCGGCGGGAGAGCGGAAAGCCGTCCGTAACATCCGGCCCCGCCGGTGCGTGTATCCGGTGAGAAGCAGTTCCTGGGGCGATGAACAGCTCCTGGGAGATGGGCAGTTCCGGGCGACGAGCAGTCCCCGGGCGATGAACGGACGGAGGACGATGCTGACGGGGGCCGAGGATTTCGACGCGTTCTACACGGCCACGGCCAAACGGTTGGTCGCCACCGTCTACGCGACGACGGGTGATCTGGCGGAGGCGGAGGACGCGGTGCAGGAGGCGTATGTGCGGGCGTGGCAGCGCTGGGACCGGCTGGTGCGCGAGGGGGACCCGCTTCCCTGGGTGCGGACGGTGGCGGTCCGGCTGGCGATCAGTACCTGGCGCAGGACGCGCAACCGGGTGCGCGCGCACTTCCGGCACGGGCCGCCCGCGGACGTGCCCGGCCTCTCGGCGGACCGGGTGGCGCTGATGGGCGCGCTCGGCGAGCTGAGTGCCGAGCAGCGCCGGGCCGTGGTCCTGCACCATCTGCTGGACCTGCCGGTGGAGGAAGTGGCGCGCGAGACGGGAGTGTCGAACGGTGCGGTACGGACCCGGCTCCACCGGGCCCGCAAGGTTCTCGGTGAGCGGCTGGCCGATCCTCTGGCCACCGCCGGGCGAGTGAGGGGGGCCAGCCATGGCTGAGGTCGAGGAGCTGCTGGACGGTGTCGTGGTGCGGCTGCCCGCCGCCGAGGAGATCCGGCAGAGGGGGCAACGACGCCGTGCGCGGCGCAGGGCGAGCGCCGCGGCACTGTGCGCGGCCGTACTGATGG
>NZ_JBSFBQ010000056.1:0-45531 GCF_053593015.1 Streptomyces sp. NPDC002403
CCGTCGCCGGTCATCGCGACGAGCTTGCCGCCCCCCTGCTCGCGCTTGATGAGGGCCATCTTGTCCTCGGGGGTGGCCTCGGCGAGGAAGTCGTCGACGCCGGCCTCCTCGGCGATGGCCTTCGCCGTCAGCGGGTTGTCGCCGGTGATCATGACCGTCTTGATGCCCATCCGGCGCAGCTCGTCGAACCGCTCCCGCATGCCCTCCTTGACGACGTCCTTGAGGTGGATGACACCGAGGACGCGGGCGCCGTGCTCGTCCTCCAGGGCCACCAGCAGCGGCGTGCCGCCCGCCCCGGAGATCGTGTCGGTGAGCGCCTGCGCGTCCTGCGAGACGGTGCCGCCGCGCTCCTTCACCCAGGTGACGACCGAACCGGTGGCACCCTTGCGGACCTTGCGTCCGTCCACGTCGACGCCGGACATCCGGGTCTGGGCGGTGAACGCGACCCACTCGGCCTGCCTCAGCTCACCCTGGTGGCGCTCGCGCAGCCCGTACTTCTCCTTGGCGAGCACGACGATCGAGCGGCCCTCCGGCGTCTCGTCGGCCAGTGAGGAGAGCTGGGCCGCGTCCGCCAGTTCGGCCTCGGTCGTGCCCTTCACGGGTACGAACTCGGCGGCCTGCCGGTTGCCGAGCGTGATGGTGCCGGTCTTGTCGAGCAGCAGGGTCGACACGTCACCGGCGGCCTCGACGGCGCGCCCGGACATGGCGAGGACATTGCGCTGGACGAGCCGGTCCATGCCGGCGATACCGATCGCGGAGAGCAGTGCGCCGATGGTCGTCGGGATCAGGCAGACCAGCAGCGCGGTCAGCACGATCATCGACTGCCGCTGCCCGGCGTAGATCGCGAAGGGCTGGAGGGTGACGACGGCCAGCAGGAAGACGACGGTGAGGGACGCGAGGAGGATGTTCAGCGCGATCTCGTTGGGCGTCTTCTGCCGGGCGGCGCCCTCGACCAGGGCGATCATCCGGTCGATGAACGTCTCGCCGGGCTTGGTCGTGATCTTGACGACGATGCGGTCGGAGAGCACCTTCGTGCCCCCGGTGACAGCGCTCCGGTCGCCGCCGGACTCCCGGATGACCGGGGCGGACTCGCCCGTGATCGCGGACTCGTCGACGCTCGCGACGCCTTCGACGACATCACCGTCGCCCGGGATGACGTCACCGGCCTCGCAGACCACCAGATCGCCGATGCGCAGCTCGGTGCCGGGCACCTGCTCCTCGCTCCCGCCGGCCAGCCGCCGCGCGACGGTGTCGGTCTTGGCCTTGCGCAGCGTGTCTGCCTGCGCCTTGCCACGCCCCTCGGCGACCGCCTCCGCCAGGTTGGCGAAGACCGTGGTCAGCCACAGCCAGGCCGCGATCGCCCAGCCGAACCACTCGCCCGGGTCCAGGCACGCCAGCACGGTCGTGAACACCGAGCCGATCAGCACCACGAACATCACCGGGGACTTGACCATCACCCGGGGGTCGAGCTTGCGTACGGCGTCGGGGAAGGAGCGGACCAGCTGCGCGGGGTCGAACAGGCCCCCGCCGACGCGTCCTTCGCTCTGGTGACCCGTGGGCGTGTCCTGGTGCGGTGCCCGGGTGGGGGTGACAGTGGACATCGCGTCCTCTTGCTCCGTACGAGTGGTCATGACGCCAGCCCTTCGGCCAGCGGCCCCAGCGCCAGGGCCGGGAAGAAGGTCAGCCCGGTGATGATCAGGATCGTGCCGACCAGCAGTCCGCTGAAGAGCGGCTTGTGCGTGCCCAGGGTGCCCACGGTCGCCGGTACGGGCTTCTGCTCGGCGAGCGAGCCGGCCAGCGCGAGGATGAACACCATCGGCAGGAACCGGCCGAGCAGCATCGCGAGACCGATCGTGGTGTTGAACCACTGTGTGTCCGCGTTGAGCCCGGCGAACGCCGAACCGTTGTTGTTGGCGCCCGAGGTGTAGGCGTAGAGGATCTCGGAGAATCCGTGGGCGCCGGTGTTGGTCATCGAGTGGGGCGGGGTGGGCAGTGCCATCGCCGCGGCGGTGAAGCAGAGCACCAGCGCCGGGGTGATCAGGATGTAGCAGGCCGCGAGCTTGATCTCGCGGGTGCCGATCTTCTTGCCGAGGTACTCCGGCGTCCGGCCGACCATCAGCCCGGCGATGAACACCGCGATGATCGCCATGACGAGCATGCCGTAGAGGCCGGAACCCACACCTCCGGGCGCGATCTCGCCGAGCTGCATGCCCAGCATGGTGATCCCGCCGCCGAAGCCCGTGTACGAGGAGTGGAAGGAGTTCACCGCACCGGTGGAGGTGAGGGTCGTGGCCACGGCGAAGATCGAGGAGCCGGCGATCCCGAACCGGGTCTCCTTGCCCTCCATCGCCCCGCCCGCGATCTCGAACGCGGGCCCGTGGTGGCTGAATTCGGTCCACATCATCAGGGTGGTGAAGCCCAGCCAGATGACACCCATCGTCGCGAGGATCGCGTATCCCTGCTTGAGCGAGCCGACCATCCGGCCGAACGTCCGGGTCATCGCGAACGGAATGACCAGGATCAGGAAGATCTCAAGAAGGTTGGACAGCCCGTTGGGGTTCTCGAACGGGTGGGACGAGTTGGCGTTGAAGTAGCCGCCGCCGTTGGTGCCCAGCTCCTTGATGGCCTCCTGGGAGGCCACGGCGCCGCCGTTCCACTGCTGCGAGCCGCCCATGAACTGCCCGACCTCGTGGATGCCGGCGAAGTTCTGGATCGCGCCGCAGGCCACCAGCAGCAGCGCGCCGACGGCGGCGATCGGCAGCAGGATCCGTACGGTGCCGCGCACCAGGTCGGACCAGAAGTTGCCGAGCTCACCGGTGCGGGAGCGGGCGAAGCCGCGTACGAGGGCCACCGCGACGGCCATCCCGACGGCGGCCGAGACGAAGTTCTGCACCGCGAGGCCGCCGGTCTGCACGACGTGGCCCATGGCCTGTTCGCCGTAGTACGACTGCCAGTTGGTGTTGGCGACGAACGACGCCGCCGTGTTGAACGCCTGGTCCGGGTCGATCGAGGCGAAGCCGAGCGAACCGGGCAGCGCGCCCTGGAGCCGCTGCAGCAGATAGAGGAAGAGGACGCTCACCACGGAGAAGGCGAGCACCCCCCGCAGATACGCGGGCCAGCGCATCTGCGTGTTCGGGTCGGCGCCGACGGCCTTGTACATCCACTTCTCGACGCGCAGGTGCTTGTTCGAGGAGTAGACGCCGGCCATGTAGTCGCCGAGCGGACGGTACGCCAGCCCCAGCGCCACGACGAGCGCGAGAACCTGGAGCACACCAGCGAGGACGGGGCTCATATCGCGCTCAGAACCTCTCCGGGTACAGAAGGGCGAGGACGAGGTAGCCCAGCAGGGCGACGGCCACGATCAGGCCGACGATGTTCTCGGCAGTCACAGCTTCGCCACCCCCTTGGCGACGAGAGCCACCAGCGCGAAGACCGCGATCGTGGTGACGACGAAGGCCACATCGGCCATCGTGTGCTCCTAGATGAGGTACGGATTCTCGGACCTCTTGAGCAAACCTCTCGCCACGGGTGTCCTGGCCTGCGTTGATGTCTTCCTTACGGGGAACGGCGGGCCTTTTACGGCGCACATACGTGCCCGATACGCGCCCCATACGCGCCCCCTTTGCGCGCTGTCCGGAACCCGTCTTGCGCACAGCCTGGTGGCTTCTTCCGGACGCGGAACGGCCGGTGGGCCGCACCCCCTCGAAAGGGGGTACGGCCCACCGGCCGAAGCTGTGCCGGGCGGCTGCCCGTGCCCGCTCAGCGCACCTCGGTGATCTCGGGTCCGCGCTGGAGCTGGCCCATGCCGCCGGAGAACTTCGAACCCTCCTGGCTCTCCTGCTGGACCCCTTCGGGGACCATCTGGGCGTCGTTGGGCAGCTTGAGGACGATCGGGTCGCGCGGAGCCATCGGGCCCTCGCCACGGACGACCACGGTGTCCCGGAAGATCGTCTCCAGCAGTCCGGCGGCCTCCGGCTGCACGGCACCCTGGCCCGAGATCACTCCGCGCAGGAACCAGCGCGGTCCGTCGACGCCGACGAAGCGCACCAGCTGCACGCCGTTCGTCCCGTCCGGGAGCTGTACGGGGACCTGGGCACGCAGCTCCCAGCCCAGCGGGCCCTCGACCTCGTCGATGATCCCGCCCTGCTGGGTGATGCCGGCCGCGATCTCCTCGCGGACCTCGCCCCAGATGCCTTCCTTCTTGGGCGCGGCGAAGGCCTGCAGCTGGATGGCGCTGTCGCGCAGCACCACGGTCGCGGCGACGATCGCGTCACCGGCCACCTCGACGCGCAGCTCCATGCCCTCGACGCCGGGCACGAAGACGCCGCCCAGGTCGACCCGTCCCTCACCGGGCTGGGAGACCTCGGAGATGTCCCACGGCCCGTCCGGCCGAGGTGCCGGCGGGAGGTTCACCCGACGCGGGCCGCTGGCGGCGCCGTCGGTGTCATCGAGCTCGTCGACGACCTGCTCGGCCTCGCGCGCTTCGTCCGCCACGTCCTCGGCGGAACCACTCTTCTTGCGACGTCCGAACACGTCACTGTCCTTCCCGGTCGGGTACGACCGAAGCGTAGCTGTTCCCGCCCTGGGTAATCCCGCCCCTGACGCCATCAACATCACCGGAAGCATGCCCTCCGGTGGATCCGAAGCCTCCCTCGCCGCGGGCCGAGCCGGGCAGCTCCGCCACCTCGTGGAAGCGCACCTTCTCGACCTGCTGGACGACCAGTTGGGCAATCCGGTCGAACCGCTCGAACCGCACGGGCTCACGCGGGTCGAGGTTGATGACGATCACCTTGATCTCTCCACGGTACCCGGCATCAACCGTCCCCGGGGCATTCACGAGGGCGACTCCGCAGCGTGCGGCGAGGCCGGAGCGCGGGTGCACGAACGCGGCGTATCCGTCGGGCAGCGCGATCGACACCCCGGTGGGCAGCACCGCCCGCTCCCCCGGGGCGAGCACGACGGCCTCGGTGGTCACCAGATCGGCTCCGGCGTCGCCCGGGTGCCCATAGGCCGGGATCGGCACGTCCGGGTCGATCCGGCGGATCAGTACGTCCACGGGCCGGCGCATCAGGGGTTCACCTCGAAGGCCCGGGCGCGCCTGACCTGGTCCGGGTCGGCCATCGCCGCCCGGATCTCGGCCGGGCGGCCGTTCTCGATGAAGTGGTCGACCTTCACCTCGATGAAGAGGGCCTCGGCCCGGACCGCGACGGGCCCGTCCGGGCCGCCGATCCGGCCGGTCGCCCGGGAGTAGATCTTCCGGCCGTGCACCGCGGTGATCTCCGCGTCGAGGTGCAGCACGGTGTCCACCGGAACCGGACGCACGAAGTCGGTCTCCAGCCGTCCGGTCACGGCGATCACCCGCAGGAGCCAGTTCAGCGAGCCGAGCGTCTCGTCCAGCGCGGTGGTCAGGATCCCGCCGTGCGCCAGCCCCGGGGCGCCCTGGTGAGCGGCCTTCACGGTGAACTCGGCGGTGACACTGACGCCGTCACCGGCCCGCGCCTGGAGGTGCAGCCCGTGCTGCTGCCCACCGCCGCAGCCGAAACAGTGTTCGTAGTGCGCGCCGAGGAGTTCGCCGGGGGCCGGGGCTTCGGGGTGCCGGACCGGTTTCACCGCGTCGGCCGGGGGCTTCAGAGCCGCAGATGTTCCACTCACAGGCGCAGACCTTACCCGCGCGGCTACCCGCGGGTCGCACCGTGCCAAGCTTGGGTCCATGCAGCCTTCCACCCCGCCTTTCGACGAACGACTGACCGCACCCCGTTCGTGGTGGCTCATCGCCCTCCTGATCGGCATCGCCTGCGCGCTGATGCTGCTGCCGCTCGGCACCCTGCCCCTGCTGGCCGGTCTCGCGGGCGGCACGGCCCTGTCGGCGGTCGCGGTGAGCTCCTACGGCTCGGCCAGGATCCGGGTCGTGGCGGGCGCCCTGGTCGCCGGCGACGCACGGATTCCGGTGACGGCGCTCGGCGAGGCCGAGGTGCTGGACGGGGAGGAGGCGCGCGCGTGGCGCACGTACAAGGCGGACACCCGGGCGTTCATGCTGCTGCGCAGCTACATCCCGACGGCGGTCCGGGTGGAGGTCACCGATCCGCAGGACCCGACCCCGTACGTCTATCTGTCGACGCGCGAGCCGCAGGCCCTGGTGGCGGCGCTCACGGCCGTACGCGCCTGAGGTCGTTCGGATCCGGCCTGATCCGAACGAGAGGCCCTAGTTTCCCTTACCGCCTCTGCGGCGACCCGGGGAGCTCTGCGCGTCCGGCTCGCCCGGCAGGGCCTTGCGGGGGCCCACCTGCCGCTCAAGCGGAGGCAGCTCGGGGAGCCGGTCCCAGGGGATCTGGTGCTTGCGCAGGTCCTTCCTGACCCGTTCGGCGAGTTTTCTGGTGTCGCGCCGGTTCATCACCGCACCGACGGCGGCGCCGACCATGAACGGGACCAGACTCGGCAGATCGCGCGCCATGCGCTTCATGATCTGCTGGCGCAGCTCGCGCTTCATCTGACCGCCCAGCGCGGCGTTGACCGTCGTGGGGTGGGCGACATCGATTCCGCGCTCCTCCGTCCACGACGTGAGGTAGGCGGTGGAACGCTGGCCGAGCCCGCCCGGCGGGCGCTGTCCGTAGACCTCGTGCAGCTCGGCGACGAGTTTCATCTCGATCGCGGCCACACCGGTGATCTCCGCCGCCAGCTCGGCGAGCATGGCGGGCGGTACGGGCATCATCGCCGCCGCGCCGATTCCGGCTCCGACGGTGGCGCTGCCCTTGCTCGCGCCCGCGACCAGCTTGTCGGCGAGCTCCTCCGGGCCGAGGCCCGGGAACTGCTTGCGCAGGGTGGCGAGATCGCGCACAGGGATGCGGGGAGCGTTCTCGATGATCAGGTCGGCGATATGACCGATCGCTGCCTTGGCACTCTCCCCGCTCTTGCGTACGCCCCGTTTCACTGAACCCAGACGGCCTGCCCCGGTCACGGGCTCCGTCCTGTCGACCTGTCCGGCCCCATCGGCCGTGTCGACTCCTTCGGCCGCCGCGACAACCGCTTCGAGCGAGGCCGGCCGGCCCCGCTCGTCGTCCCGCTCGCCCGGGGAGGGTGGCAGGGCGGATGGCTCGGCAGGCGCTGCTACGCCTTCTGCCGGGCCCGTGCCGCCCTGATACGCCTCCGACGACCTCTTGCGCCGCAAGCGTCGCTTCCGGAACGGTGTGTCGCCTGCCACGGTCGGCGCGACCTAGTCGCAGTCGCGGCAGATCGGCTGGCCGTTCTTCTCCCGTGCCAGCTGGCTCCTGTGGTGCACCAGGAAGCAGCTCATGCACGTGAACTCATCGGCCTGCTTGGGCAGGACCCTGACGGCCAGCTCCTCGTTGGACAGGTCTGCGCCGGGCAGCTCCAGTCCTTCGGCCGCGTCGAATTCGTCGACGTCGACGGCGGACGCCGTCTTGTCGCTCCGGCGAGCCTTGAGTTCTTCGAGGCTGTCCTGGTCGACGTCGTCATCGGTCTTGCGTGGGGTGTCGTAATCCGTTGCCATGTCGCTCTCCCCCTCTGGGTGTCTGCGGTGTCTCAGCGCACGTAACGCGTGAGAGGCCGGACTTGTGCCCGACCCGAGGCGGAGATTTTGCCTCACATCAAGGTCTGTTACTCAATCGACACCCAATAGGACCGCTCGTGAGCGGTCGGCTTGGGTGGCGATGGGGACCGTACACGGTCCCGGTGTCGCGCTCCACGGGCGCCACCCCGTGTACTTCCCGTGATATCGGGCCCCGAAAACCCCGACTTTTGCGGGTTTTCGAGTGGAGTCCCTGATCACGGAGCGTTGACGGTCACAGATTCGCTCCTGTGATCGATCACACACGGACGATCCGGGCACAGGTCCCGAAAATTCCGCTCAAAGCGAACAAGTCAATTCGTGCGCGAATCGCTCCGTCCAGCCTCTCAGACCGGCAGTGAGACACGCATCACAAGACCACCGCCTTCACGGGGCTCCGCGATGATACGGCCACCGTGTGCGCGCGCCACGGAGCGCGCGATCGACAGGCCGAGCCCGACCCCCTTGTCGCTGCCCGTTCGCTCCGTACGGAGCCGTCTGAAGGGCTCGAAGAGGTTGTCGATCTCGTACGCCGGCACCACCGGGCCGGTGTTCGAGACCACCAGCACGGCCTGGCCGCCCTGGAGCTCGGTGGTGACCTCCACCCAGCCCCCCTCGGGGACGTTGTAGCGCACGGCGTTCTGTACGAGGTTCAGCGCGATCCGCTCCAGCAGGACGCCGTTGCCCTGCACGACGGCGGGGGCCAGCTCGCCTCGGATCTCCACACCGCGCTCCTCGGCCTCGCCGCGCGTCTGGTCGAGCGCGCGCGAGGCGACCTCCGCGAGGTCGACCGGTTTGCGCTCGACGATCTGGTTGTCGCTGCGGGCCAGCAGCAGCAGGCCCTCGACCAGCTGCTCGCTGCGCTCGTTGGTGGCCAGCAGGGTCTTGCCTAGCTGCTTCAGCTCCGCCGGGGCCTGGGGGTCGGACAGATGGACCTCCAGCAGCGTGCGGTTGATCGCGAGCGGTGTGCGCAGCTCGTGCGAGGCGTTGCCGACGAACCGCTGCTGGGCGGTGAAGGCCCGTTCCAGGCGGTCGAGCATCTCGTCGAAGGTGTCGGCGAGCTCCTTCAGCTCGTCGTCCGGGCCGTCCAGCTCGATCCGGCGGGACAGGTCCGTTCCGGCCACCCGGCGGGCGGTGCGGGTGATCCGGCCCAGCGGCGAGAGCACCCGACCGGCCATCGCATAGCCGAAGGCGAAGGCGATGACGCTCAGCCCCACCAGAGCCAGCAGCGAGCGGTTCAGGAGCGTGTCGAGCGCCTGCTGGCGCTGGTGGTTGACGCAGGAGTTCATCGCCGCGTTGAAGGCTTCCGGCGATGCCTTCTCCGGCAGGTTGCAGACATCGCTGCGGACCTGCCCGTTGACGATCTGGAACGGCAGCTCGCTGCCCACGTGCAGGGCCTGCGCGGCCAGCATGTAGATGATCGACAGCAGCAGGATTCCGGCGATCAGGAACATGCCGCCGTAGAGCAGCGTGAGCCGTATCCGGATGGTCGGACGCAGCCAGTAGGGGGGCTCCTGCTGTTTGGGCTCCCAGGTGGGCTTCGGTGGCGCCGACGGCGGCGCGGGGACGGAAGGCATCGGCCGTCAGATCCGGTAGCCGGAACCGGGCACGGTGACGATGACCGGCGGCTCGCCGAGTTTCCGGCGCAGCGTCATGACGGTCACCCGGACGACATTGGTGAACGGGTCGGTGTTCTCGTCCCAGGCCTTCTCCAGCAGCTGCTCGGCCGAGACGACCGCGCCCTCGCTGCGCATCAGGACCTCCAGTACGGCGAACTCCTTCGGCGCGAGCTGGACCTCCGTCTCGCCCCGGAAGACCTCGCGCCGGTTGGGGTCGAGCTTGATGCCGGCCCGCTCCAGGACGGGCGGCAGGGCCACCGTCGTACGCCGGCCGAGCGCCCGCACCCGTGCGGTGAGCTCGCTGAAGGCGAACGGCTTGGGCAGATAGTCGTCGGCGCCGAGCTCCAGGCCCTCGACCCGGTCGCTGACGTCCCCGGACGCGGTGAGCATGAGCACCCGGGTGGGCATGCCCAGCTCGACGATCCGCCGGCAGACGTCGTCGCCGTGCACCAGGGGGAGGTCCCGGTCCAGCACCACGACGTCGTAGTCGTTGACCTCGATGCGCTCCAGGGCCGCCGCACCGTCGTACACGACATCGACGGCCATGGCCTCCCGGCGCAGCCCTGTGGCCACCGCATCGGCGAGCAGCTGCTCGTCCTCCACGACGAGTACGCGCACGGCGCTGTCCTTCCTTAGAAACTTCAGAACGTGTCGAAGCACCCACGGTCCGTGATCCGGGCATCCGTCGGCACTGGTCTGTGCGGCTCCATCCTGCCCGCAACGCGCATAAACCGGCGGTAAGACGACGCTGCCCCACCTGGGGCTCAACGGAATTCACCGGATTTTCCGGCCAGTTGAGGTTTCTCCCGCCCCAGGCCAGGGGAGGACGAATTCACACCCGCGATCACGCCTTGAATGTGGCGTACCACTGGCCACTCCGTCCCCGGAGAGCGCGTGATCACCCGCCCTACCGCCTCCGTGCGGAGGGAAACCCCGGGCACACCCCCGTGCCACCGACCCACGATGAGGGGGCGCATTATGGACGCTTTCACCGCAGGTCTGCTGCAGCGGATCAAGACCACCGAGCACGACCTCACGAGAGCCCGGGAGACGGGCGACGACTTCCTCGCGGATGTCGAGCAGAGCGAGCTGGAGGACCTTCACCGCCTCGCCGCCGAGCACGGTGTCGAGATCGGCGCCACCAGCGTCTGAGTACGCATATGTGAAGGGCCCCTGACGCCGGGACCGGCGTCAGGGGCCCTTCACATATGCCCGAAGGCCGGCCTCTCGTTCGGATCATGCCGGGCTCGCGGGGCCGGCATGATCCGAACGAAAGACCCTAGTCGTGCCAGGCGCCGAACTCCTCCAGGAGGGTCTGCAGCGGCTCGAAGACGCCCGGCGTCGCAGCGATCGTCAGATCACCGTCGGCGGGCTGCCCGGGGCGCCCGCCGGTGTACGCGCCGGCCTCACGGGCGATGAGGTCGCCGGCCGCAAGGTCCCAGGGGTGGAGCCCGCGCTCGTAGTAGCCGTCGAGACGGCCGGAGGCCACGTCGCAGAGGTCCACGGCGGCGGAACCGCTGCGCCGGATGTCACGAAGCCGCGGAATCAGCTGCTGGGCCACGTCCGCCTGGTGCGTACGGACGTGGCTGACGTAGTTGAAACCGGTCGAGACGAGCGCCTGGTCGAGCGGCGGCGCGGGCCGGCAGCGCAGCGCGGTGCCCTCGCCGTACGCGCCGCCCGTGGCGTACGCCCCGCCGCCGAGCACCGCCCGGTAGGTCTCGCGGCGCATCGGGGCCTCCACCACGCCCACGACGCGCACGCCGTCCCGTTCGGCGGCGATGGAGACGGCCCAGGTGGGCAGGCCGTACAGGTAGTTCACGGTGCCGTCGAGCGGGTCGATGACCCAGCGGACGCCGCTGCTGCCCTCGGTGCTGGTCCCTTCCTCGCCGAGGAAGCCGTCCTGCGGGCGGCGCTCGCTCAGGAAGCCGGTGATGAGCTTCTCGGCGGCGAGGTCCATCTCGGTGACGACGTCGATCGGGCTGGACTTGGTCGCGGCCACGCCCAGATCGGCCGGCCGGCCGTCACGGAGCAGCGCGCCCGCGCGGCCGGCGGCCTCCAGGGCGAGCTCGAGCAGTTCGGACGGATTCGGGTCGGTCACGGCTCTCCAGGGGTCTGTGGACGTATGGCGGGACGCTTACGCGTAGGGGCTGTCGGCACCCGCGGCGGCGGGCTTGGGGGCCCGGGCCGGGCAGCAGCCGACCGGGCAGAGGTCGTGTCCCGGGCCGAGCGCGCCCAGCGCGCACCGCTCCCCGCCCTGCCCCCGCTCGGTGGCGGCGCGCTCCAGCACCAGTTCGCGCACGGCCGCGGCGAACCGCGGGTCGGCGCCCACCGTTGCCGACCGGCGCACCGGCAGCCCGAGCTCGGCGGCCTTCGCGGTGGCCTCGGTGTCGAGGTCGTACAGGACCTCCATGTGGTCCGAGACGAATCCGATGGGGGCCATCACCACGGCGGGCACCCCCTGCGCGTGCAGCGTCTCCAGGTGGTCGCAGATGTCGGGCTCCAGCCAGGGGATGTGCGGGGCGCCGCTGCGCGACTGGTAGACGAGCTGCCAGGGGTACTCGACGCCGGTCTCCTCGCGCACCGCGTCGACGATCAGCCGGGCGACGTCGAGGTGCTCGGCGACGTAGGCGCCGCCGTCGCCGTGCGCCTCGACGGGGCCGGAGGTGTCGGCGGCCGAGGTGGGGATGGAGTGCGTGGTGAAGGCGAGGTGCGCCCCGGCCCGTACGTCCTCGGGGAGGTCGGCCAGGGAGGCGAGGACACCGTCCACCATGGGCGTCACGAAACCGGGATGGTTGAAGTAGTGCCGCAGCTTGTCCACCCGGGGCACCGGCAGCCCCTCCGCCTCCAGCGCGGCCAGTGACTCGGCGAGGTTCTCGCGGTACTGCCGGCAGCCGGAGTACGAGGCGTAGGCACTGGTGGCGAGGACGGCGATGCGGCGGTGCCCGTCGGCGGAGATCTCGCGCAGGGTGTCGGTGAGGTACGGCGCCCAGTTGCGGTTGCCCCAGTACACCGGCAGGTCCGGTCCGTGCTCGGCGAAGTCCTTGCGCAGGGCGTCCAGCAGGGCTCTGTTCTGGGCGTTGATCGGGCTGACGCCGCCGAACAGGAAGTAGTGCTTGCCGACCTCCTTCAGCCGCTCCTCGGGGATGCCTCGGCCACGTGTCACGTTCGCCAGGAACGGGACCACGTCGTCCGGGCCTTCGGGGCCGCCGAAGGAGAGCAGCAGCAGGGCGTCGTAGGGGGCGGGATCGCGCAGATCGGACATGACACCGATCCTGCCACCCGCCTCGGACGGCCCTCCCACCGACATCGGCTCAGGGACCCACCCCACTGTCGGACCGACCGCCCCGACCGTAAGCTGTATCGGTTACCTTCACGTATTACAGGCGCGTGCGATCACGCTGTTCCGGAGCCCTCCTTGCCCAGTCCCTACCGCGCGATTTTCGCCGTCCCCGGCACCAAGGGGTTCTCGGCGGCCGGATTCCTCGGCCGGATGCCGCTGTCCATGATGGGCATCGGTGTGGTGACCATGATTTCCCAGCTCACCGGCCGTTACGGCCTCGCCGGCGCCCTCTCCGCGACGCTCGCGATGTCGGCGGCGGTGCTCGGTCCGCTGATCTCCCGGCTCGTGGACCGGCACGGGCAGCGCCGCGTGCTGCGTCCCGCCACCCTCGTCGCGCTGGCGGCGGTGGCCGGGCTCCTGATCTGCGCACAGCAGCGGCTGGCCGACTGGACGCTCTTCGTCTTCGCGGCCGGCGCCGGCTGTGTGCCCAGCGTGGGTTCGATGATCCGGGCCCGCTGGGCGGAGATCTACCGCGGTTCGCCGCGCGAGCTGCACACCGCGTACTCGTGGGAGTCGATCGTCGACGAGGTGTGCTTCATCTTCGGGCCGATCATCTCGATCGGGCTGTCCACCGCCTGGTTCCCGGAGGCGGGGCCGCTGCTGGCCGCCGGGTTCCTGCTGGTCGGCGTCCTCTGGCTGACCGCGCAGCGGGCCACCGAGCCGGTTCCGCATCCGCGCCGGGAGCACACCGGCGGCTCCGCGCTGCGCTCCCGCGGCCTCCAGGTGCTCGTGGTGACCTTCGTGGCCACCGGTGCGATCTTCGGGTCCGTCGACGTGGTGACGGTGGCCTTCGCCGAGGAGCGGGGCCACAAGGCCGCGGCGAGCCTCGTGCTGGCGGTGTACGCGCTGGGATCCTGCCTGGCAGGCGCGGTCTTCGGCCTGCTGCACCTCAAGGGGAAGGCGTCCACCCGGTGGCTGGTGGGCGTGTGCGCGATGGCCGTGAGTATGATCCCCCTCCAACTGGCCGGGAGCCTGCCGTTCCTGGCCGTGGCGCTCTTTGTCGCGGGTCTCGCCATCGCACCGACGATGGTCAGCACCATGGCCCTCGTCGAACAGCACGTACCGCGCACCGAACTGACCGAGGGCATGACCTGGACCAGCACCGGGCTCGCCGTCGGGGTGGCGCTCGGCTCATCGGCCGCCGGCTGGGTGGTCGACGCGTCGGGGGCCGGGGCGGGGTACGCGGTGCCCGTCGTGTCGGGAGCGCTCGCGGCCGCGGTGGCGTTCCTGGGGTATCGCCGGCTCAGCGGGCCGGTTCTCATGGAAGGGCGCGCGGAAGATGACCGACACCGACGCACGGACGACGACGAACGCGTGGCGTAACTGGGCGGGGAACGTCACCGCCCGGCCGGTACGGGCCGTGTCCCCCGCCTCCGTTCCGGAGCTGGCCGACGTGCTGCGCCGGGCGTCCGAGGACGGTCTGCGGGTGAAGCCGGTCGGCACCGGGCACTCCTTCACCGCGACGGCGGCCACCGACGGCGTGCTGATCCGCCCGGACCTGCTCACCGGCATCCGGAACATCGACCGCGAGGCGATGACGGTGACCGTCGAGGCCGGCACCCCGCTGAAGCGGCTGAACACCGCCCTGGCCCGCGAGGGTCTCTCGCTCACCAACATGGGCGACATCATGGAGCAGACGGTCGCGGGCGCCACCTCGACCGGCACCCACGGCACCGGCCGTGACTCGGCCTCCATATCCGCGCAGATCCGCGCCCTCGAACTGGTCACCGCCGACGGCACGGTGCTGACCTGTTCCGCGGAGGAGAACGCCGACATCTTCGCCGTCGCCCGGATCGGGCTCGGCGCACTGGGTGTCGTCACGGCGATCACCTTCGCCGTGGAGCCCGTCTTCCTGCTGACGGCCCGCGAGGAGCCGATGGCCTTCGACCGGGTCATGACCGACTTCGACGAGCTGGTCGCCGAGAACGAGCACTTCGAGTTCTACTGGTTCCCGCACACCGGGAACTGCAACACCAAGCGCAACAACCGCAGCGCGGGCCCCGCCGCCCCGCCCGGAAAGTTCAGCGGCTGGATCGAGGACGAGCTCCTCTCCAACGGGATCTTCCAGGTGGCCTGTTCGCTCGGCCGGGCGGTCCCCGCCACCATTCCGTCGATCGCCAAGCTCTCCAGCCGCGCCCTGTCGGCCCGCACGTACACCGACATCCCGTACAAGGTCTTCACCAGCCCGCGCCGGGTCCGCTTCGTGGAGATGGAGTACGCGGTGCCGCGCGAGGCCGCCGTGGAGGCGCTGCGCGAGGTGAAGGCGATGGTCGAGCGTTCGCCGCTGCGGGTCAGCTTCCCGGTGGAGGTCCGTACCGCCCCCGCGGACGACATCGCGCTCTCCACGGCCTCGGGCCGCGAGAGCGCGTACATCGCCGTCCATCTCTACAGGGGCACGCCCTACCAGGCGTACTTCACGGCGGTCGAGCGCATCATGACCGCCCACGCCGGGCGTCCGCACTGGGGCAAGGTCAACACCCGCGACGCCGAGTACTTCTCCGGGGTGTACCCGCGGTTCGGCGAGTTCACCGCCGTGCGCGACCGGCTGGACCCGGACCGGCTCTTCGGCAACGACTACCTGCGCCGGGTGCTGGGCGAGTAGCGTCCGCCGGTCCTGGGCCGTGGCTCCGCGCGCCCGGGGCGCGCGGAGCCGTTCACTGTCCGGTGTCCGTGCCGGCCGTGGCACCGTTGCCCTGTGCCGGGGCCTCGCCGCCGCCCGCGGGGGCCGTGCCGGCGGAGGCGCCGTCGCCGGGTGCCGTCGGGGAGGGAGTGGCCGCCGGGGACGGGCTCGTACGGTCACCGGTGCTGCCCGACCGGGTGGGGCCGGGCGTCGGATCGGCCGAGGAGCGGTCTCCCCCGCCGGAGTCCGGGTTCCGGCTCGCGCCGCCCTGCTGGTCCGTACCGGGCGTCGTGCCGCTCTCCCGGCCCGGCGTCCGCCCCTGACCGGGGTCGGTGGTCGTCGACGGCGCCGGATCGTCCGACCCGGAACCCCGCTCCCCGCCGCGCACGACGGAGCCGACGGTCGTGCCCTGACCACCGCTCAGGTCGTTGCCGGAGATCAGCTCGTACGTGGTGATTCCGGCCATCGTGAGGACGAAGACCACGGCCGCCCCGAGCGCCGACCGCTTCCAGCCGCGGATCCGGGTGCCGTGCGTGGTGGCTTCGGAGAACTCCTCGTCCGGCTCCGGGCGCCCGGTGGTGAGCAGCTGGGTCGCGTCGAGGGGCCTCAGCATCCGCGTACGGTCCGGATCACCGGCCGGGTCGCGCGGCGCGGCCGTGACGTCCGCCCCGCGCAGCACGGTCGTGGCGTCCACGGCCGGCAGCACCGTGGTGGCGTCCGTGGCTCCGCCGGGGGTGGCGCGGGAGGGCGGTGTGCCCGTCGGTCCTCGCGTCCCCTTCTTCGTCGCACGCGCGCCGGTGGTCTCGCGCGTATGCACGGTCACCTCGCGGCCCGGGTGCTTCACCTGGACCGTGACCTCGCGGATCTGCTCCCCCGTGCGCCGGAAGAAGTGCTGGAAGACCGAACCGCCGCAGGTGGCGACGACGCTCATCACTCCGGCGCCGAGGATCGTTCCGTACACACCCAGCTGGGAGGCCGCCACCGCTGCCGCGACCGCTGCCACAGCGCTGCCCGCCACCTGCGGCAGGCTCAGATCTATACGCCTTTCTTTGGGTTCTATGTCAGTTTCCGGCTTCTGCACCATTTCCAGCCCTTGATTGACATCTCTCCCACCATGCAACAGGAAGGGACATTTGAGCGAAGTGATTAGTTCCGCTTCGGGGGATTCTGTGAAGCAGGACACGCACGAAGGGTGCGCCGCCTTCGGCCGGGTAGCCCAACTCCCGCACCTCAGGAGAACTTCGACGGCGCGGCGGTCCACCCCGGTGGCCCGAATGGAGTACTGTGGCGAGCCCTGGGGCCGGACTCCCGTACGGGTGTCCGGGATCTTCGGGAGGGGGCCGAAGGAGGCACTCGATCCGGCGGCGCCACGGCATCGCACGGGGACTGGCTACACGAAGTGACCGAAGGTCACTTTATGTTGCAGAATAGGTCACCGTGTCATACCGGCGATCAAGGGCTCACGCCCGACACGCCGGGCAACACGGCAATGTTGTGGCAGGCTGCACCCGGGCAGGCCACACTCGACTAGCGGAAGCAGCGACGCACGTGACGTCGGCAGGCACCACCCGGGAGGTCCCCATGCCCGAACTGCGTGTCGTGGCCGTCTCCAACGACGGCACACGACTGGTGCTCAAGGCTGCTGACAGCACGGAGTACACGCTTCCCATCGACGAGCGGCTGCGAGCCGCCGTGCGCAACGACCGCGCGCGGCTCGGCCAGATCGAGATCGAGGTGGAGAGCCACCTCCGCCCCCGCGACATCCAGGCGCGGATACGAGCCGGTGCCTCCGCGGAGGAGGTCGCCCAGTTCGCCGGGATCCCCGTCGACCGTGTCCGCCGCTTCGAGGGCCCCGTGCTCGCGGAGCGCGCCTTCATGGCCGAGCGGGCCCGGAAGACCCCCGTGCGCCGTCCCGGCGAGAACGCCGGTCCCCAGCTCGGCGAGGCGGTGCAGGAGCGGCTGCTGCTGCGCGGCGCCGACAAGGAGACCGTCCAGTGGGACTCCTGGCGCCGGGACGACGGCACCTGGGAGGTCCTGCTGGTCTACCGGGTCGCGGGCGAGCCGCACTCCGCGAGCTGGACGTACGACCCGCCGCGTCGGCTGGTCCAGGCCGTGGACGACGAGGCGCGCTCGCTGATCGGCGAGACCGACGACGTCGCCGCGCCCGAGCCGAGCTTCCCGTTCGTGCCCCGGATCGCCCGGCTGCCGCGCGACCGGCCGCTGGACCGCGCCCTGGACCGTCAGATGGAGCGGCCCACGGCCCCGCCGCCGCCCGAGCCCGAGGAGCACATCGCGTCCGTCTCGGCCGGTGAGCGCGATTCGCTGACCAGCCTGCTGGAGGCGGTGCCGAGCTTCCGCGGCGACATGGTGGTGCCGGAGCGTCCGGCGCCGCCCGAGCCGCCCGCGATCGAGCCCGCCGCCCAGGAGCCGGAGGTGGACGAGCCGCCGGCCGCGGCGGCCTCCGCGGGCGCCGGTTCCGCCTACGCGGATGTGCTGATGCCACGAGCGGTGGCCGGTCACCGTGACCGGCTGACGGGTACGACGGACCGCCAGGCCGAGGCGGACGGCGTCCGGCCGGGCCGCCGGGCCGCCGTACCGACCTGGGACGAGATCGTCTTCGGTACGCGCCGCAAGAAGCAGGACTGAGCGGAGCGACCACAGGATGAAGAGGGCCCGTACGCCACTGCGTGCGGGCCCTCGTGCCGTGCGCGTCCGCCGCACCCGGCGCCTGCGGGGCCGGGTGCGGCGGGTCCGGCCGGTCCGGTCGGCTCCCGTCCCGTTACTGCGGCTCGGGTCCCGTGGCGACCGGGCGGGACTCGTCACCGGACCACTCGGACCAGGAACCCGCGTACAGCGCCGCGGGGATGCCCGCCACGGCCAGGGCCAGTACTTCATGGGCGCCGGAGACCCCGGAGCCGCAGTAGACGCCGATCTCCCGCGCCCGGTCGGCGCCGAGCTCCTTGAAGCGCGCCGCCAGCGTCCGAGCGGCAAGGAACCGGCCGTCGTCCCCCGTGTTCTCGGAGGTCGGAGCCGAAACGGCGCCCGGAATGTGGCCGCCCACCCGGTCGATCGGCTCCACATCGCCCCGGTAGCGCTCGGCGGCCCTGGCGTCCAGCAGCAGACCCGAGCGGGCCAGCGCCGCCGCCCCGTCCGCGTCCAGCAGCGGCAGCGCACCGGGCACGGGCCGGAAGTCGCCCTCGGCCGGGGCCGGGGTCTCCTGCTGGAGTTCACCCGTCCAGGCGGCGAGCCCGCCGTCCAGGACCCGGACGTCCGGGTGCCCCGTCCAGCGCAGCAGCCACCAGGCGCGTGCCGCCGCCCAGCCCTGGCCGCCGTCGTACACGACCACCGGGGTGTCCCGGGAGACACCGGCCCGGCGCATCACCGCCCCGAATTCCTCCGGATCGGGCAGTGGATGACGGCCGGCGCGGCCTGCCGGTCCGGCGAGTTCCGCGTCCAGATCGACGAAGACCGCACCGGGAATGTGCCCGGCCTCGTAGTCGGGCCGCCCGTGCGGGCCGCCCAGTTGCCAACGTACGTCGAGGAGCACCGGCGGACGTGGCCCCGCCGACTCGCTCGCGTATTCGGATGCGGTGATGATGGGCTTCATGGGTGCCATCCTCGCGCAGGAGTCACCCCACCCGTGACACCACCGAAACGGACGCACCGCACCAAACCGGCCTCGCTCCGTCGAGATCCCGGAAAGTGCGGCGCGGCCGGAGCACTTCGTGCGCCAAGTGGTGCAAGCATCTGCACGGGGCGTACACATCCCGTACCGCGCGACGGCACGCCGGCCCCGATCCCCCGTACGGCCACCCCGATGGTCCGAGGAGAGAGTGACGATGACCGAGGCTGCCGTTCCGCGTACGCCCGGAACACCCTGCTGGGTGAGTCTGATCGTGCACGGCCTGAGCACGACCCAGGACTTCTACGCCGATCTGTTCGGCTGGGAATTCGTGCCGGGTCCGGACCAGCTGGGTCCGTACGTCCGGGCGACGATCGACGGGAAGGTGGTGGCGGGCATCGGCCAGCTGCCGCCCGAACGGCACCTGCCGGTCGCCTGGACGACCTATCTGGCCAGCGACGACGTGGATCTCACGGCGGAGACCATCCGGTCCTGCGGTGGCACGGTCGCCGTGGGACCGCTCGACGCGGGCGAGGCGGGCCGGCTCGCCATCGCCTCCGACCCCAGCGGCGCGGTCTTCGGGGTCTGGCAGGCCGCCGCGCACATCGGCACGGCGCTCGCCGGGGCTGCCGGCACCCCGGTGTGGAACGAGCTGGTGACCCGCGAGACCGCGACGGTCTGCAAGTTCTACCAGACGGTTTTCGGCTACGAGGCGGAGGCGGTCGTCTCGGCCGACTTCGACTACCAGACCCTGCATCTGGAGGGCCGGCCGGTGGCCTCGCTGCACGGCGTCGGCCACGCCCTGCCGCGCGACCGGGGCCCGCACTGGATGACGTACTTCGAGGTCGCCGACACCGACGAGGCGGCCCGGCGCGTGGTGGAGCTCGGCGGCTACATCCTGCAGCCGCCCCGGGAGGGGTCGAGCGGCCGGGTGGCGACCGTGGCGGACCCGGAGGGCGCGGCGTTCACGATCGTCCACTCCGACACCCGCTGAGCCGTCCGGCGGGGGCGTCAGCGTCCCCGGACCCGCTCGACATGCCGATGGGCGGGTCCGGCCAGCCGCGCGTGCATCTCGTCGAAGAGCTCGGAGGCGTGGGTTCCGCTCCATTCCCCTGGCAGTAGTTCACGCGCGACCCCGGGGTCGAGGTAGACCAGCCGGCGCCAGTCGGTGAGGACCCCGATGTACGTCGCGAACGCCTGGCGGTCCGTCACCGGAGCTCCGCTCGCGATCAGTCCGGCCACCGGGCGGTGCGCGGCGAGGAATTCGACGTACAGCCGCTGCAGCCGGTCGGTGTCCCACCAGGAGCGGACCTTCGCGGCGAGTTCCTCGGCGTCGCCGCCACCACCGGCCGACAGGTAGTCGGCCCGGAAGAGGTCGGCGTACGAGCGCAGTCCGTGCCTGGCGAGCATGGACTCCGCTTCGTCGTGCACATGTCCGGGAGCGATCCACACACCGGCGGACACGGACCCGAAACCGAGCCGGGTGAGCTGGGTGCGCAGGGTGTGCCGCCTGGCGCGTTCGGACTCGGGCACCGAGAAGACGACCAGTACCCAGCCCTCGTCCACGGTGGCCCTCCGGGCCGAGAAGATGCGCGGATCGCCGTCGCGCAGTATCCGCTCGGTCTCGGGCGAGATCCGGTATCCGGCCGCTCCGGACACCGACTGGGCCTCCAGCAGTCCGGCCCGCTTCAGCCGTGAGACGCAGGAGCGTACGGTCGGCGCCTCGACGTCGAGGTCGGCGAGGAGCTGGATCAGTGAGGCCACCGACATCCAGCCGTCGGTGTCGCGCGCGTACAGTCCGTAGACGGTCACGATCAGCTGCCTGGGCTGCACCTTGCCCAGCGGGCCCGGTCCGGACCCGGACTCTTCTGCGCTCACCGTGTTCACAGGCGTCATCCTAAGCAGCCGCGCACAGCGCCGACCGGGCGGCTCAGACGGAGGTGACGGGCAGCACGTCCGGCGACAGCGCGCCCGCGCGGGCGCTCGCGCTGGTCGTCCTGCGCTGGTGGTGGCGCCGGCACAGCACCTCGTAACCGACCTCGCCCGCCTGCTGGTTGACGTCGCCCACGACCACCTGGGCGCCTTCGACGACCATCTCGCCGCCGACCGTCCGGGCGTTGTGCGTGGCCCGCGCGCCGCACCAGCAGAGCGCTTCGACCTGGAGCGTCTCGACCCGGTCGGCGAGCTCGATCAGCCGCTGGGACCCTGGGAACAGCTTGGTCCGGAAGTCGGTGGTGATACCGAACGCGAAGACGTCCATGTCGAGGTCGTCGACGATGCGCGCGAGCTGGTCGATCTGGACGGGGGCCAGGAACTGCGCCTCGTCCACGATCACGTAGTCAGCCCGGCCGCCCCGGCTTATCCGGTCGACGAGATGGGCGTACAGATCCATGCCCTCATCGGCCTCGACGGCCTCGGTGACCAGCCCCAGACGCGAGGAGAGCTTGCCCTCCCCCGCCCGGTCGTCACGGGTGAAGATCACACCTTGCAGACCGCGTGCCGAACGGTTGTGGCCGATCTGCAGCGCCAGTGTGCTCTTTCCGCAGTCCATCGTTCCGGAGAAGAACACAAGCTCGGGCATGAGGGGCTGAGCACCTTTCGGGCGGGAGGGGAATCAGTGGCCGGTCGGGAAAACGCGGTTACGAGCGTACTTCGAGGAGCGGGACGAGCTGCTCGACGGGGGTCATCGAGCCGTGCATGCCGACCATCGCGGACTCGTGCGGCTCATTGACGGAGGCGGTGATCACCACGTCGTCGTGGGCCGCCGCGACGACATCGCCGATCCTGCCGTGCACACGCTCGTCGATCTTCGGGCCGAACCAGCCGGCCGCGATCGCCTCGTCCCTGCTCGCCACCCAGAACTGCTCGCCGAGCACCTCCCGCCAGACGGTCAGCACGTCGTTCTCGGCTCCCGGGACGGCGTACACATGACGGGCCCGGCCCTCGCCGCCGAGCAGGGCGACGCCCGCGCGCAGCTCCCAGTCCTCGTCGAAGTCGATCCGGGACTGCTCGTCGAACGGGATGTCGATCATGCCGTGGTCGGCGGTGATGTACAGCGCCGAGCGGGGCGGGAGCTGTTCGGCCAGGCGCCGGGCCAGTCCGTCCACGTACATCAGCTGTCCGCGCCAGGCGTCGGAGTTGACACCGAAGCGATGGCCCTTGCCGTCGACCTCGCTGTAGTACGTGTAGACGAGCGACCGGTCGCCCGCGGCGAGCCGTTGGGCGGCGGTGTCCATCCGCTCCTCGCCGGACAGCCTGCCCAGGAACGAGCCGCCGCTGAGCGCGACCTTGGTGAGCGGGGTCTGCTCGAAGGCGGGGGCGGAGACCTGGGCGGTGCGCACGCCCGCGGCGTCGGCGAGTTCGAAGACGGTGGGGTACGGCTGCCAGACCTTCGGCGGGGTCCAGGGGTTCCAGCGGAGCTGGTTCATCAGCTCGCCGGTCTCCGGATTGCGGGCGGTGTAGCCGGGCAGACCGTGCTCCCCGGGCGGGAGCCCGGTACCCACCGAGGCCAGCGAGGTGGCCGTGGTGGCCGGGAAGCCCGCCGTTATCGGGCGGCCGGTGCCACCGCGCGAGGTGGGGAGCAGCGAGTGCAGAAACGGTGCCTCGTCGGGGTGGGCCTTGATCTGCTCCCAGCCCAGGCCGTCGATCAGGAACACGCAGTTCCGGTCGGCGGGGGTGAGTTCGGGGATCGCCGCGGTGAAGCCGGGCACACCCTGTCCGGCGACGAGCGTGGGCAGCAGGTCCGAGAGCGATCCGCTGCCGTACTCCGGGACCGGGGCACTCTCGACAGCGAGCGGGTCGTACTCCTGCCAGGCCGGCTGTGCCATCAGCGGCCGGTCGCCGCGGTCGCCGCCGTGGCCTCGGAGAGCGCCTGGGCGAAGGCGAGGGTCTGGCGCACCGTGTCCGGGCCGTCGCCGGCCTCGCTGACCCGCAGGCTCAGGTCGTCGGCGGTGGAATTGCCGGTGTAGCCGTGGTCGGCCTCGCAGTTGGGGTCGCCGCAGGCGGCCGGCTCCAGGTCGATCCGGGAGACCGCGCCCCAGCCGATGGTGAGGACGACCTCGCGGGGCAGCGTGCCCGGCACGTACTTCTCCGGGTTGGCCACGACCCGGCTGACCACGACCGAGGAGATCCGGTCGAGCTTGACCGACTCCGTGGACGTGGTGGCGTACGGGGACGGGGAGCTGGTGTCGGCGTTCTGCTCGTCGGTGTGGCTGACGATGAAACGGTTGTCCGTCAGGACCAGGACCGTGACATGGCGGCGCACCTCGTTGGAGTCGAACGTGGTCTCCTGGTGCACCAGGTACGAAGCGACCGGCTCACCGCCCACAGCGGCCTCCACCGCCTCGGCCACGAGGGCCGGGTAGTAGCCGCTGCGCTCGATCGCCGCGCGCAGCCCCTGGGTCGTCGTACCGGTCTTTGCCATGAGGACCATCCTACGGGGGCCGGATGACTGCCGGGGACGTTGTGCGGCAGGGCGGAGGGGGCCCTGGGACGTGACGGCGCCCCGGTCAGTAGTTGGGCAGGCGGCGGGGGCCGAGATCGGTGCGGGGCGGGGGCGGCGAGAGGCGGACGCTCGCGCCGAGCACGGTCAGCCCCTGGGTGGCGACCACCACGGGCTCCAGGGCGACGGACACCACCTCGGGGTGGTCGTCGACCAGCCGGGAGACCCGTAGCAGCAGCTCTTCGAGGGCCGCGGTGTCCACGGGCGCCGCGCCTCGCCAGCCGAACAGCACCGGGGCCGCCCGGATGGACCGGATCAGCTCGGCGGCGTCGCGGTCGGTGGCCGGGACGAGGCGGTGGGCGGTGTCGCCGAGGAGTTCGGAGGGCGCTCCCGCGAGCCCGAAGGACAGGACGGCGCCCGCCGCCGGGTCGATCGTGGCCCGTACGACGGTGTCGACGCCGCGCGGGGCCATGGCCTGGACGACGGGCCTGAGCTCGGCCGGCTTGCCGAGCAGGTCGGTCAGTTCGCCGTACGCCCGGCGCAACGCGGCCTCGTTGGCGAGGTCGAGCCGGACACCGCCGAGATCGGCCCGGTGGCGCAGGTGGGGCGCGGTGGTCTTGAGCGCCACGGGGTAGCCGAGCAGAGCCGCTGCGGCGACTGCGGTGTCCGGGTCGGGCGCCGGGAGCGTCGGCCGTACGGTGATGCCGTAGCGGCCCAGGAGTTCGCGTGCCTCCTCGTGGGCGAGCGGCCGGCCCCGCGGGTCGGGGTCGGGGCCGAGGAGGGTGTCGATGAGCTCGGCGGCGCCCGTTTCGTCGATGGTGTCGTCGAGGAACTCGGGTACCTTGCCGGGCGCGGCGGCCTGGCGTCGCCACTGGGCGTACCGCACCGCTTCGGCCAGGGCACGCACCGCCCGTTCGGCGGCGGGGTAGGCGGGGATCCGGCCGAGGCGGGTGCCGGGGGCACCGGTGAGGGGGGCGGCTGGGCCGGGGTCGGGGTCGGGCGGGGTGGTGGCTCCGGTACGCGCTTCCGGGGCGGGCGGAGCCGCAGGGCGCGGCTGCGCGACCGTGCTGGTGGCCGCGGCGAGGGCCTCCGCCAGCCCGCCGATCTCGACGTGGACGACGGCGACCGGCTTGGCCGGCCCCGCGGCGGCGGCCGTGTGCAGCGCGGCCGCGAGCACCTCTCCGTCACCCGCCTCCGCCTCGCCGTCCTCGCCGACCCACGGGATGGCCGTCACGACCACCGAGTCGCAACTGTCGTCGGCGAGGGCCTCGGCCAGGGCGGTCCGGAAGTCCTGCGGGGTGGCGGCGGTGGTGAGGTCCAGGGGCGGGCGCGGGCGCAGTCCCTCGGCGAGGCAGGCGTCGTACGTGAGGAGGCCGAGCGATTCGGAGTTGCCGAGGATCGCGACCCGGGGGCCTGCCGGCAGCGGCTGGTCGGCGAGTAGGAGGCCCGCGTCGACCATCTCCGTCACCGTGTCGACCCGGATCACGCCGGCCTGGCGCATGAGCGCCGAGACCGTCGCGTCCGGGATACGGCTGATCGGCACCGCGTGGCCGGGCGGGGTGGAGCCGCTGTGCCGGGCGCCCTTCACCACGACGACCGGCTTGACCGCCGCGGTGCGCCGCGCGAGGCGGGTGAACTTGCGGGGGTTGCCGAGCGATTCGAGGTAGAGCAGGGCGACGTCGGTGTCGGGGTCCTCGTACCAGTACTGGAGGAAGTCGTTGCCGGAGATGTCGGCGCGGTTGCCCGCGGAGATGAAGGTGGACAGGCCCGCGCCGCGACGGTAGAGCCCGGAGAGCAGCGCGATGCCGATCGCGCCGGACTGGGTGAAGAGGCCGATGCGGCCCGGGGCGGGCGGCTCGGGGGCGAGCGAGGCGTTCAGCCGAACCGTTTCGGCGTTGTTGATCAGGCCGAAGGCGTTCGGGCCGATGATCCGCATTCCGTACGAGCGGGCCTGCCGGACCAGTTCGCGCTGCCGGTCGCGGCCCTCGGCGCCCCATTCGGCGTATCCGGCGGAGAGGACGACCAGGCCCTGGACGCCGTGTTCGCCGCAGTCCGCGACGGCCTCCGGTACCCGGTCGGCGGGGACGGCGACGACCGCGAGGTCGACCGGTTCGCCGATCTCGCCGATCGAGCGGTGGGCGGGCACGCCGTCGACCGTGGCCAGGCCGGCGTCGAAGGCGCGGTTCACGGCGTACGTACGGCCGGTGAAGCCGGCGCCGAGGAGGTTGCGCAGGACCGTGCGGCCGACGCCGCCGGGGGTCCGGCCGGCCCCGATGACGGCGACGGAGCCGGGCGCCAGCAGGCGTTGCACGGACCGCGCCTCCGCCCGCTGCTCACGACCGCGCTGGACGGCGAGGGACTCGGCGGTCGGTTCGAGGTCCAGGGTGAGATGGACGGAGCCGTCCTCGAAGCTGCGCTGCTGGGTGTATCCGGCGTCCCGGAACACCTTGATCATCTTGGTGTTGGCGGGCAGCACCTCGGCGGCGAAGCGGCGGATCCCGCGCTCGCGGGCGACGGCCGCGATGTGTTCGAGGAGCGCGGAGGCGACGCCGCGGCCCTGGTGCGCGTCCTGGACGAGGAAGGCCACCTCGGCCTCGTCGGCGGGTGCCGAGGCGGGCCTGCCGCGCTCGTCGATCCGGTCGTAGCGGACGGTCGCGATGAACTCGCCGCCGACCGTGACGGCGAGCCCCACCCGGTCGACGTAGTCGTGGTGGGTGAAGCGGTGCACGTCCCGGTCGGACAGCCGGGGGTACGGGGCGAAGAACCGGTAGTACTTCGACTCGTCGGAGACCTGCTCGTAGAAGCTGACCAGCCGCTCGGCGTCGTCCGCGGTGATGGGCCTGATGCGCGCGGTACCTCCGTCGCGGAGCACCACGTCCGCTTCCCAGTGGTCGGGATAAGCATGATGCGGACTCTGCTCCTGCGCGGGCTGCATGGGCAAAGACTACGGCTCGGCCAGCGGTCGCGTAGGGATCGGGGCCGGGGCAGTCTGGGAGGGCCGATCGGCGGTACCCCGGGCATCGCGGGCGTTCCCGGGGTCGGGCGGAGCACTGCGCACCGCGTGAGAGACTGGTCTAGACAACTGTTGATTCGTGAAGGGCAGAACCATGGCTGAGCGCCGCGTCAACGTCGGTTGGGCCGAGGGCCTGCACGCCCGCCCCGCTTCCATATTCGTCCGTGCCGCCACGGCCTCCGGCGTCCCCGTGACGATCTCCAAGGCCGACGGCAACCCGGTGAACGCCGCCTCCATGCTCGCGGTCCTCGGCCTCGGCGCCCAGGGTGGCGAGGAGATCGTGCTCGCCTCCGAGGCCGCCGACTCCGAGGCCGCCCTGGACCGTCTGGCGAAGCTGGTCGCCGAGGGGCTCGAGGAGCTCCCGGAGACCGTCTGAAACATCCTTCCCGAGAGAGCCGCGGCACCCTGAACCGGAGCTGCGGCTCTTTCTTTTTCCGGAACCGACCTCCCGGACGACATGCGGAATTCCGGCACGCAGGCAAGCGAAATCACTGCGCGCCGATGCGGGGCGAGGCGGAATAGCGCCCCACGAAATCACATCTCTTTGTATACGGGGAAATCGTTAATTCCGGATTCCCGCGGTGTTTACGGGGTGTTGCGAGCTCCTCACCCGGCCGGTCCGGGGAACGGCGGGCGGCCGGTCGGTGCGGCGCAGGCGGTGCGCGGCCGCGGCCCGCTCCGCGTGATGGGCGGCCAGCGTCCTGGCCCGCTCCGCGTCGCCGCGTGCCACCGCGTCCACGATGGCCCCGTGCTCGGCCCAGGAATCCACCGGGCGGGCCGGCCGGTCGACCGCGTACATCCACGCGGTCTTGTGCCGCAGCTGGGTGAGCAGCGCGATCAGACCGGGGCTGCCGGAGGCCTGCGCCAGCGTCTCGTGGAACCAGTCGCCCAGTGAGCGCAGGTCCTCGCTCTCGCCCCGCCTGGCCCGGTCCTGGCCGAGCCGCACGAGGCCGCGCAGCACCTTGAGGTGGGCCTCGGTGCGGCGTTGCGCGGCCCGTGCGGCACCCAGCGGCTCCAGCAGCGTCCGGACCTCCAGGAGGTCGGCCACCTCCAGCTCGGTGGGCTCGGCGACGCAGGCGCCCGCGTGCCGGCGGGTGACCACGAAGCCCTCGGACTCCAGGGTGCGCAGCGCCTCCCGCACCGGGACACGGGAGACCCCGTAACGGCGGGCCAGCAGCTCCTCCGTGAGACGACTGCCGCGTTCGAAGACACCGGAGACGATGTCGTCGCGGATTGCCGTGCATACCGAATGCGCTGGAATGCGCATGTCCGAACCTCCGCCTCAATCCCCGCGAATCGCGGCCGGCCGACGCCTGTTCCGTGACTCTATTGCAATGCGGCCGCATTTCCGATGCCGGGCGGAAATTCATGAATATCTTTTGGTCACGGGGCGGTTCGGCGGGTCGTCGCCCATGGCCGTGCGGCGGGCATGCCGAAGGCCCCGGCATGCTGCCGGGGCCTTCGACGGGGTGCTGCGACGGCGCGTCGGTCAGACGTTGACGCCGTGGGCGCGCAGATACGCGACCGGGTCCATGTCGGAGCCGTACGACGGTGTCGTCCGGGCCTCGAAGTGGAGGTGCGGCCCGGTGGAGTTGCCGGTCGAGCCGGAGAGGCCGATCCGCTGGCCCGCGCCGACGCTCTGGCCGACGGAGACGCCGATCGAGGAGAGGTGCCCGTACTGGGTGTACGTGCCGTCCGTCATCCGGAGCACGATGTTGTTGCCGTACGCGCCGCCCCAGCCGGCCTCGACGACCGTACCGGCGCCGACGGCGACCACGGAGCTGCCGGAGGCGGCGTGGAAGTCGATGCCGGAGTGGCTGCCGGAGGACCAGAGCGAGCCGCTGGACTTGTAACCGGTGGTGACGTACGAACCGGCGACCGGGATCTGGAAGGCGCCCAGCCGGGTGCGCTCGGCGGACCGGGCGGCGCGCGCCTTCTCGGCGCGGGCCTCGGCGGCGCGCTCGGCGTCCGCCTTGGCCTTCGCTTCGGCCTTCTTCTTGGCCTCGGCCTTCCGCTGGGCCTCCGCCTTCGCCTTCGCCGCCGCGTCGGCCTGGTGCTGCTGCGCGTCGGCCTGGGCGTCGATCCGGTCGGCAAGGGTCTTGTCGATGGCGATGACCTGGCCGAGGCCGGTGTCGCTCACGGAGGGGGTCCCGGAGTCCGCGGCGAGGGCGGGAGCGGCCAGGCCGCCGATGACGCCGGTGGTGGCCAGAGCCGCGACACCGACCGCCTTCGCGCTCGTGCGCGTCAGTCGGCTCGGGGCACGGTGCTTCCCGGTGGCACGGGTGAACGCCATGGAGTGGCTGATCCTTTCCTTCCTTCTCGCCTACCGGGTTAGCTGACGGGTTCGGAGCAGGAAGGTCTCCTACGGACGCCCCGACCCCATCCGGGCTCAGGCATCCGATTCACCCCAGGGACTGCGTGGGTCCCCGGCTCCCCAGGCTCGCGCCTGACGGGGACTCGGCGATGGCTGCCCGGTACGTCGCGGATGCGGCATACGAGTGACGGACAGCCGAGCCGACGCTAAGCGGGGCCACTTTCATTCACCAAACGGACAGGGCGTTTTGTAGCGCATCCCACAGGGCAGACAGGCAACCTCCGTGTCAGAACGGACAAAAGGGAAGGTCTCGGCGAGATCCTGCTCGCAGAGACCTTCCCTCTGTCCCGATATGCGGCGATGTACCTGCTGTCCCGATGTCGGGCGGTGTGCGGATCGCCCCGATCGGCCGGTGCCGGTGGGACGGCGCCGGTCGTCAGCCGGTGACCACCGACACCTCTCCGATGCCCAGGGCCCGGACGGGCTCCTCGATCCGTGCCGCGTCGCCGACGAGGATCGTCACCAGCCGGTCACCCGGGAAGGCGTTGACGACGGCCGCGGTCGCCTCGACCGTGCCGGTCTCCGCGAGCCGGGCGTACAGCTGCGCCTGGTAGTCGTCGGGGAGGTGCTGCTCGACCTGGTCGGCGAGGGTGCCCGCGACGGAGGCCGCCGTCTCGAACTTCAGCGGCGCGACCCCCACGAGGTTCTGCACCGCCGTCTCGCGCTCCTCGTCGGTCAGCCCCTCGGCCGCCAGCGTCCGCAGGACCGTCCACAGATCCTTGAGCGCGGGCTCGGTGGACTCCGTGTCGACCGAGCCACTGATGGCCAGCATCGCGGCGCCGGTCGCGCCCGAGACGGAGTCCGGGGCCGACGACCGCAGCACCTGGGCGAAGGCCCGTACGCCGTAGGTGTAACCCTTCTCCTCACGCAGCACCCGGTCGAGGCGGGAGGTGAGCGTGCCGCCCAGGCAGTACGTGCCGAGCACCTGGGCCGGCCACACGCTGTCGTGCCGGTCGGCGCCGATCCGGCCGATCAGCAGCTGTGTCTGCACCGCGCCCGGACGGTCGACGATCACCACCCGGCCGGTGTCGTCGGCGGTGATCGGCGGGGCGGGACGGGGCTCGGCGGCCTCTCCCGACCAGTCGCCGAGGGTGTCGGCGAGCAGGGCGTCCAGGTCGATCCCGGTGAGGTCACCGACGACCACGGCGGTCGCCGCGGACGGCCGGACGTGGGCGTCGAAGAAGGCGCGCACGGCCGCAGCGTCGATCCGCTCCACCGTCTCCTCGGTGCCCTGGCGCGGGCGCGACATCCGCGCCGCGGCCGGGAAGAGCTCCTTGGAGAGCTGCTTGGCGGCGCGGCGGGCCGGGTTGGCCTGCTCGTGCGGGATCTCGTCGAGTCGGTTGCGCACCAGCCGCTCGACCTCGCTGTCGGCGAAGGCCGGCGCCCGCAGCGCCTCGGCGACCAGCGCGAGCGCCTTGGCCAGCCGGGAGGCCGGGACCTCCAGGGAGACCCGGACGCCGGGGTGGTCGGCGTGCGCGTCGAGGGTGGCGCCGCAGCGCTCCAGCTCGGCGGCGAACTCCTCGGCGGTGTGCTTGTCGGTGCCCTCGGACAGCGCCCGCGACATGATCGTGGCCACGCCGTCGAGGCCTTCGGGCTCGGCGTCCAGCGGGGCGTCGAGGAAGATCTCGACCGCCACGACCTGCTGGCCGGGACGGTGGCAGCGCAGCACCGTGAGGCCGTTGGGCAGGGCGCCCCGCTCCGGCGCGGGGAAGGCCCAGGGCCGGGCCACACCGGGGGCCGGCTGCGGGTGGTACTGCATCGAAACTCCAGTCGCGGCAGCGTCGGTCACTTGCCCGCTCCTTCGTGCGCGTCGGTCTCGTCGGCGTCGGTCTCGTCGGTGTCCGCGGGCTCGGCCGATTCGACCGGCTCGTAGACCAGCACCGCCCGGTTGTCGGGGCGCAGCTGGGCCTTGGCGGCCGCCTGGACCTCCTCCGCGCTGACGTCGAGCACCCGCTGCACGGCGGTCAGGGCGAGCTGCGGGTCGCCGAACAGCACGGCGAACCGGCACAGTTCGTCGGCGCGGCCGGCGACCGTACCGAGCCGGTCCAGCCATTCGCGCTCCAACTGGGCCTGCGCGCGTTCCATTTCCTCGGGCGTGGGCCCCTCGGCGGCGAACCGGGCGAGCTCCTCGTCGACCGCGGCCTCGATCTGCGGCACCTCGACACCGCCGGACGTCTTGACGTCCAGCCAGCCCAGCGAGGGCGCACCGGCCAGCCGCAGCAGCCCGAACCCGGCCGCCACGGCCGTACGGTCACGGCGGACCAGGCGGTTGTGCAGCCGCGAGGACTCGCCGCCGCCGAGCACGGTCAGCGCGAGGTCCGCCGCGTCGCACTCGCGGGTGCCGTCGTGCGGCAGCCGGTAGGCGGCCATCAGAGCCCGCGCCGGGACCTCCTCGCGCACCTCCTCGCGCAGCTGTTCGCCGATGATCTCGGGGAGCGAGCCGTCGCGCGGCGGCTGCTTGCCGTCGTGGGAGGGGATGGAACCGAAGTACTTCTCGATCCAGGCGAGGGTCTGCTCGGGGTCGATGTCGCCGACGACCGAGAGCACCGCGTTGTTGGGCGCGTAGTACGTACGGAAGAAGGTTCGGGCGTCCTCGAGGGTCGCGGCGTCCAGGTCGGCCATGGAGCCGATCGGGGTGTGGTGGTACGGGTGACCCTCGGGGTAGGCCAGTGCCGTCAGCTTCTCGAACGCCGTGCCGTAGGGGACGTTGTCGTAGCGCTGGCGGCGCTCGTTCTTGACGACGTCGCGCTGGTTCTCCATCGACTCCTCGTCGAGCGCGGCGAGCAGCGAGCCCATGCGGTCGGCCTCGAGCCACAGGGCCAGCTCCAGCTGGTGCGTGGGCATGGTCTCGAAGTAGTTGGTGCGTTCGAAGCTGGTGGTCCCGTTGAGCGAACCGCCGGCCCCCTGCACCAGCTCGAAGTGGCCGTTCCCCTTGACCTGGCCGGACCCCTGGAACATCAGGTGCTCGAAGAGGTGAGCCAGACCTGTGCGCCCCCTGACCTCGTGGCGCGAACCGACGTCGTACCAGAGGCAGACCGCGGCGACCGGGGTCAGATGGTCCTCGGAGAGCACCACGCGCAGGCCGTTGGCCAGGCGGTGCTCGGTCGCTGTCAAGCCGCCGGAGCCGGCCTGAGCGGTGGCCGTGTGACCCATGGGCATGTACGTCCCTTCGATCGCGATACTGGATTTCCTGCGAGACCTGCCACCTTAAGCAAGCGCACGGACACCTGGCGAAGTTCCCATACCGCGGAAGTTCGCGTGAAAGGGGGGCGCATCCCCCGCGCGACGGGGCGGAAAAGCGCCCCGCACGGGGCCGGGAACACCCCTTGGGACGGGTCGAGGTCGGCGATGTCAGTGCGGCGGTCCACAATGGTCCGCGTCAGAACCTGAGGTTGCCCGAACAGAATCCGTGAAGGAGTCGCAGCAGCGATGGCCCGCCGCAGCACGAAGACCCCGCCGCCGGACGACTTCGAGGAGAAGATCCTCGACATCGACGTCGTCGACGAAATGCAGGGCTCCTTCCTCGAGTACGCGTACTCGGTGATCTACTCGCGGGCCCTGCCCGACGCCCGCGACGGCATGAAGCCGGTGCACCGCCGCATCGTCTACCAGATGAACGAGATGGGCCTGCGCCCCGACCGCGGCTTCGTGAAGTGCGCCCGCGTCGTCGGCGAGGTCATGGGTAAGTTGCACCCGCACGGGGACGCATCGATCTACGACGCGCTGGTCCGTCTGGCGCAGCCGTTCTCGATGCGGCTCCCCCTGGTCGACGGCCACGGCAACTTCGGCTCGCTCGGAAACGACGACCCGCCGGCCGCCATGCGGTACACCGAGTGCCGGATGGCCGACGCGACGTCCCTGATGACGGAGTCGATCGACGAGGACACCGTCACCTTCCAGTCGAACTACGACGGCCAGGAGACGGAACCGACCGTTCTCCCCGCCGCGTACCCGAACCTCCTGGTCAACGGTTCGTCCGGGATCGCGGTCGGCATGGCGACCAACATGCCGCCGCACAACCTGGGCGAGGTCATCGCCGCCGCCCGCCATCTGATCAAGCATCCGGGCGCGGACCTGGAGACCCTGATGCGGTTCGTGCCGGGTCCCGATCTGCCCACCGGTGGCCGGATCGTGGGCCTGGGCGGCATCAAGGACGCGTACGCCCGCGGCCGCGGCACGTTCAAGATCCGTGCGACCGTCTCGGTGGAGAACGTGACGGCCCGTCGCAAGGGCCTGGTCGTCACCGAACTGCCCTTCGCCGTAGGACCGGAGAAGGTGATCGCCAAGATCAAGGACCTGGTCTCGGCGAAGAAGCTCCAGGGCATCGCGGACGTGAAGGACCTGACCGACCGCGAGCACGGCCTGCGCCTGGTCATCGAGGTGAAGAACGGCTTCGTGCCGGAAGCCGTGCTGGAGCAGCTCTACAAGCTGACGCCGATGGAGGAGTCCTTCGGCATCAACAACGTGGCGCTGGTCGACGGGCAGCCGCTCACGCTGGGGCTCAAGGAGCTCCTGGAGGTCTATCTCGACCACCGCTTCGACGTGGTGCGCCGGCGCAGCGAGTTCCGCCGGGGCAAGCGGCGCGACCGGCTGCACCTGGTCGAGGGTCTGCTCGTCGCGCTGATCGACATCGACGAGGTCATCCGGATCATCCGGTCCAGTGACAATTCGGCACAGGCGAAGGAGCGGCTCATCGAGCACTTCTCGCTGAGCGAGATCCAGACGCAGTACATCCTGGACACCCCGCTGCGCCGGCTCACCCGGTTCGACCGGATCGAGCTGGAGAGCGAGCGGGACCGGCTCACCGGCGAGATCGACGAGCTGACCAGGATCCTCGAATCGGACACCGAGCTGCGCAAGCTGGTCTCCGCCGAGCTGGCGGCGGTCGCCAAGAAGTTCGGCACGGACCGGCGTACGGTGCTGCTGGAGTCGGCCGGTTCGCAGGTGGCCTCGGTTCCGCTGGAGGTCGCGGACGACCCGTGCCGGGTGCTGCTGTCCTCGACCGGTCTGCTGGCCCGTACCGCCAACGACGAGCCGATCGTTCTCGCCGAGGACGCCAAGCGCTCCAAACACGATGCGATCGTGTCGGCCGTGCCGGCGACGGCCCGCGGCGACGTGGGCGTGGTGACGTCGGGGGGGAGGCTGCTGCGGCTCTCGGTGATCGATCTGCCCCAGCTGCCGGACACCCACGCGGCGCCCAATCTCTCGGGCGGGGCGATGGTCGCCGAGTTCCTCACGCTGGAGAGCGACGAGTCCGTCATCTGCCTCACCACGCTCGACGAGGCCTCCCCCGGCCTGGCGGTCGGCACCCTTCAGGGGGTCGTCAAGCGCGTGGTGCCGGATTACCCGGCCAACAAGGACGAGCTGGAGGTCATCGCCCTCAAGGACGGTGACCGGATCGTCGGCGCCGCCGAGCTGCGGACCGGCGAGGAGGATCTGGTCTTCATCACCTCCGACGCCCAGCTGCTGCGCTACCCGGCGGCCCAGGTGCGGCCGCAGGGCCGGCCCGCCGGTGGCATGGCGGGGGTCAAGCTCGCGGCGGACGCCGAGGTGATCTCGTTCACCGCGGTGGACCCGGCGGTGGACGCGGTGGTGTTCACGGTCGCGGGCTCGCACGGCACGCTCGACGACTCGGTGCTGACGTGCAAGCTCACCCCGTTCGACCAGTACCCGCGCAAGGGCCGGGCGACCGGTGGGGTGCGCTGTCAGCGGTTCCTCAAGGGAGAGGACGTCCTGGTGTTCGGCTGGGCGGGTGCGACGCCCGCCCGCGCCGCGCAGCAGAACGGCACGCCGAGCGAGCTGCCCGAGCCGGACCCGCGGCGCGACGGTTCGGGGACGCCGCTGGCCAAGCCGGTCGCCGTGATCGCCGGCCCGGTGTAGCGGTTCGGCCGGGCGGCGCATGGCGGGAAGGGCCTACGCGTCGTCGCCGGGCCGTTGTACGTACCGCAGGACGCCCCACATGCTTCGCTCATGTGCGGCGTCCTGTGCCGTGTCCGGTCCCGGCGCGGTGTTCTCGCGGCAGTCGGCCAGCTCCTTGTGCAGGGCCTGAGGGGCGATGCCCGAACCGATCAGCACCAGCTGGGTCCGGCGCGGCTCGTCGCGCTTCCAGGGCTGCGGATCGAACCGCAGGAACCTGCCGACCGCGTGCAGGACATACCTGTTGGCCCGGTCGCCCATGCCGAAGTCGACGAATCCCTTGATCCGGTAGAGGCCCTGTGGCCGGGAGTCGAGGAACTCCATCAGACGGCGGGGGTTCATGGGCACGTCCGAGGCGAAGGACACGCTGTCGTAAGCGGCGTGGAGGTGGTGGGCGTGTCCGGCGTCGCCCTCTTCCTCTTCCCGCTCCGCCAGGAGCAGGTCCTCGAAGGTGAGCTGACGGGCCTTCTCCTCGCTGTCCGGCCGCAGTGCCGGGTCGAAGAGCAGCTCGGGGTCGACGCGTCCGTACGTGGCGCTGATGACGGCCGGCGCCCCGCCGCCGAGCGCCCCCGCCGCGGCGACGGCGTCCCGGACGCGGGCCTGTTCCTCGCTCCCGACCCGGTCGGTCTTGTTCAGCACGACGAGGTCGGCGACGGCGAGATGGCGGTCGATCTCCGGATGGCGCTCCCGGGTGGCGTCGAACTCGGCGGCGTCGACGACCTCGACCAGTCCCCCGTACACGATGTGCGGATTGTCGCTGGCCAGGAGCATACGGACGAGTTCCTGCGGTTCGGCCAGTCCGCTGGCCTCGATGACGATCACATCGAGGCGGGCGGCGGGCCCGGTGAGCGTCTCCAGGAAGGTGTCGAGTTCGCTCGCGTCGACCGCGCAGCACAGGCAGCCGTTGCCCAGCGAGACGGTGGAGCCGACCTGTCCCGAGACCGTCATGGCGTCGATCTCGATGGCGCCGAAGTCGTTGACGATCACGCCGATCCGGTTTCCGGCGCGGTTGTGCAGCAGGTGGTTGAGCAGTGTCGTCTTGCCCGATCCCAAAAACCCCGCAAGGACGATGACCGGGATCTGCTGCTTGCGGGGCGGGGACGACGGGTTCAACGGAGACCTCTCTCGGGGACCTCAGGGCATGGGGACCGGCTGCGGCGGGGGTGTACCGACGTAACGGGCCGCCGGGCGGATGATCTTCGAGTCCTCCGCCTGCTCCAGGATATTGGCGCTCCAGCCGACCACCCTCGCCGCGCAGAACGTCGGCGTGAACATCTCGCGCGGCAGCCCGCACAGCTCCATGACGACTCCGGCGTAGAACTCCACGTTGGTGTGCAGTTCCCGCCCGGGCTTGAGCTCGGCGAGGATCGCCTCGACCTGGCGCTCGACCTCGACGGCGAAGTCGACGAGCGGGCCGCCGAAGCCCTGGGCGATGTCCCGCAGCATCCGTGAGCGGGGGTCCTCGGTGCGGTAGACGGGGTGCCCGAAACCCATGATCCGCTCGCCCGCGAGCACTCGTTCGCGGATCCAGCCGTCGATGCGCTCGGGGGTGCCGATGGCGTCCAGGGTGTCGAGTGCCCGGCTGGGCGCTCCGCCGTGCAGCGGTCCGGAGAGCGCGCCCACGGCCGCCACCAGGCAGGCCGCCACGTCGGCGCCGGTGGAGGCGACGACGCGACCGGTGAACGTCGAGGCGTTGAAACCGTGGTCGACGGTGGAGATCAGGTACTGCTCCACGGCCCTGACGCGCGCGGCGTCCGGCACGGAGCCGGTGAGCATGTAGAGGTAGTTGGCCGCGTGGGGCAGGTCGTCGCGCGGCTCGACCGGTTCGAGGCCCCGGCCGAGCCTGTGCAGGGCGGTGAGCACGGTGGGGACGGCGGCGCAGGCGGCCAGTGCGTCGGCGCGGCGCCGGCCGGTGTCGATGTCGTACACCGGCCGGAAGCCGGCCGAGGCGCCGAGGAGCGAGAGGGCGGTACGCAGGCCGGCCAGGGGTCCGGAGACGGATCCCGCCCGCGCTATGGCGGGCAGCGCCTCGCGCACCTCGGCGGGGAGCCGGCGCAGAGCGGCGGTGCGGGTGGCGAATTCGGCGCGGGCCGCGGCGTCGGGCAGCGTGCCTTCGGACATCAGGTACCAGACATCCTCGAAGCTGCGGGTCCGCGCGAGTTCGATCGCCGAGTACTGCCGGTAGTGGTAGAAGCCCTCGCGCCCCCGGACGTCACCGAGGGCCGTGTCGGTGACGACGACGCCCGCGAGGCCTCGGGGTACGTCGAGCGGGGTTCCGCTGGTCATGGTCGGCATCTCTTCCTCCGTGAGCGTCCCGATGGATCTCATCGATATTGATTTCGACCATCTATGATTGACTTCAATCCTGTCAATATTGATTGAATCAACATGGATACGGTGGGCGGCATGAAGGATCAAGCAGCGCCCGACGACGGTCCGGAAGCAACGGCTCCGCAGCGGCTGAACACCCGGGAGGCGGCCGGGCGTCTCGGGGTGAAGCCCGAGACCCTGTACGCGTACGTCAGCCGCGGCCAGCTGAGCAGCAGACGCGCCCCGGGCGGACGCGGCAGCACGTTCGACGCTGCGGAGATCGACGCGCTCGCCCGGCGTACCGGCCGCAGGGCCCCCTCCCCCGCCACCGGTGATCTGGCCGTCCGTACCGGCGTCACGCTGATCGAGGGCGACCGCTACTACTTCCGTGGTGTCGACGCGACCGAGCTGGCCCGGCGGTACGCCTACGAAGAGGTCGCCGAGTGGCTCTGGACCGGCGGGCTGCGGCCCGGCATCCGCTTCACGGCCCCGGTCGAGGCGCTGGCCGCGGCGCGCCGCGCGGTCGACGCGCTGCCCGCGCACAGCGGCTCGACGGACCGGCTGCGCGTGGCGGTGGTCGCCGCGGCGACGGCCGACCCGCTCCGCTTCGACCTCTCGCGCGAGGCGGTGCTCGCCGCCGCACGGAGCCTCGTTCCGACCCTGGTCGGTGCGCTGCCCGTCGCGACGGGTGCCCCGTCGGCGGCCGGCGGGGCCGAGGCTGCGCCGGAGACGAGCGGCGCCCGGCTGGCCCGGCAGCTGTGGCCGAAGCTCACTGCCCGCCCGGCCGACGAGCCGTCGGTCGCCGCGCTGGACGCCGCCCTCGCCCTGCTGATCGACCACGACCTCGCGGCGTCGACACTGGCCGCCCGGGTCGCCGCGTCCGCCCATGCCCATCCGTACGCGGTGGTCTCCGCCGGCCTCGGCGTCCTGGAGGGCCCGCTGCACGGGGCGGCGAGCGGGCTGGCGCACCGGATGCTGGCCGAGGTCCTGGAACGGGGCTCGGCAGCCCCGGTGGTCGCGGACCACCTCCGCACCGGACGCCGGGTGCCCGGTCTCGGCCACCGGCTCTACACCTCCGAGGATCCGCGGGCGCGGGCGCTGTTCGCCCTGCTCGACCGGATGCCGCAGGCGGCCGAGGCGCTCGCCGCGGCACGCGACGTGGTCACCACGACGGCCCGGCACGCTCCGCTGCACGCCAATGTCGACCTGGCGCTGGCCGTGCTCTCGGTCTCCTGCGGCATGTCCGCCGAGGCCGGTGAGACGGTGTTCGCGGTGTCCCGCACGGCCGGCTGGATCGCCCATGCCCTGGAGGAGTACGGGGAACGGCCACTGCGGATGCGCCCCAGCGGCCAGTACAGCGGCCCTCGTCCGCCTCAGCCGCTGCCCACCGCCACGGGGTGAACCGCCTCGACGGACGGCCGGTGCCCGAGCGGGCGCGACCGGGCGCGATCAAGCACCGGCTGAGCGAAGGGAATTTCGGAAAGCACCGGAATGCCCCTTACCGTTCATACGATGAGCGCCCCACCGCCCACCGCCAGGAGAGCACGCCGGCTCGGCTGGCCCCAGCGGGTCTTCTCCCAGGTCCTGCTGATGCAGCTGGCCGTCGCGACCGGCGTCACCGTGCTCGCCACCGGCCTCTTCCTGGCGCCCCTCAGCGCCCAGCTCGACGACCAGGCGATGCGCCGCGCCCTGGCCATCGCGCAGAGCACGGCGGCCCAGCCACAGCTCACCGAGAAGCTGCTCGCCACCGACCCGTCCCCCACCGGCCCCGTGCAGTCCGCGGCCGAGCGGGTCAGGCGTGCCACCGGCGCCGAGTACGTCGTCGTCATGGACCGGCGCGGGGTGCGCTGGTCGCACACCGACACCGACGAGATCGGCAAGGTCGTCTCCACCGACCCGAGCGACGCACTCGCCGGCCGGAACGTCATGGAGATCGACAGCGGGACGCTCGGCCGCTCGGCCCGCGGGAAGGTGCCGCTGCGCGACGAGGCGCAGCACGTCGTGGGCGCCGTCTCCGTCGGAATCGCCTACGACAGCGTCCGCGCCCGGCTCCTCGCCGCGATACCCGGGCTGTTCGCCTACGCGGGCGGCGCGCTCGCCGTCGGGGCGCTGGCCGCCTATCTGATCTCCCGGCGTCTCCAGCGGCAGACCCACGATCTCGCGTTCTCCGACATCTCCGCGCTGCTGACCGAGCGCGAGGCAATGCTCCACGGCATCAGGGAGGGGGTCGTCGCGCTCGACCGGACGGGCAGGATACGGCTGCTGAACGATGAGGCGCAGCGGCTGCTCGGGCTCGGTCCGGACGCCGCGGGGCGTCCGCTGGACACCGTGCTCGGTGCGGGGCGGACCGCCGATGTGCTGGCGGGCCGGGTGCTCGGCGACGATCTGCTGACGGTGCAGGGAACCCGCGTCCTGCTGGCCAACCGGATGCCGACCGACGACGGCGGCGCCGTCGCCACCCTCCGCGACCGCACCGAACTCGAACGCCTCGGCCGCGAGCTCGACTCGACGCGCGGCCTGATCGACGCGCTGCGGGCCCAGGACCACGAGCACGCCAACCGGATGCACACCCTCCTGGGGCTGCTGGAACTGGACATGCACGAGGACGCCATGGAGTACGTCACCGAGATCGTGGGCGTCCAGCGGGCGACCGCCGAACAGGTCACCGAGAAGGTGCACGATCCGCTGCTGGCCGCGCTCCTGGTCGGCAAGGCGACCGTGGCGGCGGAGCGCGGTGTCGCGCTGCGCATGGCCCCGGGGACGCTGCTGCCGGACCGGCTGGTGGACCCGCGCGGGCTGGTCACGGTCGTGGGCAACCTCGTGGACAACGCGCTGGACGCGGCCGCCGGGGCGGACGGCGCGCTCGTGGAGGTGGGCCTGCGCGCCGAGGGCCGTACGGTGGTGCTGCGGGTCCGCGACAACGGCCCCGGGGTTCCGCCCGCGCAACGCGAGTCCGTCTTCACGGAGGGCTGGTCGACGAAGGAGATCCCGGCGCACGGCAAGCGCGGCCTGGGTCTCGCACTGGTGCGGCGGCTGGCGGAACGGCAGGGTGGCAGCGTCGCCGTCGACGGGGCCGCGGACGGCGGCGCCGAGTTCACCGTCGTCCTGCCGGAGGCCCTTGCCGACCCGGGACTGACGGAGCCGGGCACGGAACGACCGGAAGCGACGGAACCCGAAGTGACCGAACCGAACAGCGGCACCGTGGGAGAAGCTCAGTGATCGAGGTCCTGGTCGTGGACGACGACATCCGGGTCGCGAAGGTCAACGCGGCCTATGTCTCCAGGGTGCCGGGATTCCGGGTGACCGCCCAGGCGCACTCCGCCGCCGAGGCCCTCGCCACGATCGAGAGCCGTCGCGTGGACCTGGTGCTGCTGGACCACTACATGCCCGAACGCAACGGCCTGTCCATGGTGCGGGAGCTGCGCGGGCTCGGCCACCACACCGACGTGATCATGGTGACGGCGGCGCGGGACGTCGCCACCGTGCAGGAGGCCATGCGCCACGGCGCACTCCAGTACCTGGTGAAGCCGTTCGCATACGCGGGGCTGCGCACCAAGCTGGAGGCGTACGCGGCACTGCGCCACACCCTGGAACGCGGCGGCGAGGCCGAACAGGGCGAGGTGGACAGGCTCTTCGGCGCCCTGTGGGCGGCGGGCGAACCCGATCTGCCCAAGGGGCACTCACCGACCACGGCGGAACTGGTCAGGCAGGCACTCCGGAGCGCGGACGGGCCGCTCTCCGCGCAGGAGATCGCGGAGAGCGCCGGCATGAGCAGGCAGACCGCCCAGCGCTATCTGAAGCTGCTGGAAAGGACCGGCAGGGTGCGGCTGACGCTGCGGTACGGCGAGACGGGCCGCCCGGAACACCGCTACACCTGGTCCACCGGCGGGCAGGCCTGACCTGCCCCGTCCGTACGGTGCCCCGGCGCCGGGCTACACCGCACCCGCCCCGGTCAGCGCGCGGACCTCGGTCTCCGCGTGCTTGGCCTCGTCCGGCGGATCGGTGGAGGTGACCGTTCCGGCCCAGCCGGCCAGGAAACCCAGAGGGATGGAGACCAGGCCGGGGTTCTCCAGCGGGAAGAGCTGGAAATCGACGCCCGGGAAGAACGAGTCGGGGCTGCCGGAGACGACCGGGGAGAGCAGCACCAACAGCACTGCGGGGATCAGCCCGCCGTAGACGGACCAGACCGCTCCCCTGGTGGTGAAGTTCCGCCAGAACAGGGAGTACAGGAGCACCGGCAGGTTGGCCGAGGCGGCGACGGCGAAGGCGAGTCCCACCAGGAACGCCACATTCAGGTCCTGGGCGACCAGGCCGAGCCCGATGGCGGCCACCCCGATCGCCGCCGCCGCCACCCTGGCCACGGCGACCTCGCTGTACTGCTTGGCGCCGGGGCGCCTGAGCGAGGCGTAGAGGTCGTGGGCCACGGAGGCGGACGAGGCGAGCGTGATGCCCGCGACGACGGCGAGGATGGTGGCGAAGGCGACTGCGGCGACCACGGCGAACAGGATCGTCCCTCCGGTGGACCCCTCACCGCCGCCGAGCACCAGGGCCAGCAGCGGCACCGCGGTGTTCCCCGCGGCGTTCGACGCCCTTACCTCGGCCGAGCCGACCAGGGCTGCTGCCCCGAATCCGAGCGCGACTGTCATCAGGTAGAAGCTGCCGATGAGCCCGATCGACCAGACCACCGAACGGCGGGCCGCACGGGCGGTGGGCACGGTGTAGAACCGCGACAGGATGTGCGGCAGCCCGGCCGTACCGAGCACCAGGGCCAGCCCCAGGCTGATGAAGTCGATGCGGGCGGTCCACGTACCGCCGTACCGGAGCCCAGGCGCGAGGAACCGGCTACCGTGGCCGCTCCGTTCGGCGGCGGAGTCGAGCAGGGCATTGAAGTCGCCGTGGAAGCGGACCAGGACGAGAACGGTGAGCACGAGCGCTCCCGCCATCAGCAGAACGGCCTTGACGATCTGGATCCAGGTGGTGGCTCGCATCCCGCCGAGCGACACATAGATCACCATGAGCGCCCCGACACCGATGACCGTCCAGGAGCGGGCGGCGCCGCTGGTACCGCCGAGAAGCAGAGCGACCAGGCTGCCCGCGCCCACCATCTGTGCCACCAGATAGAGCACGGAGACGGTGACGGACGAAGTGCCCGCCGCGATCCGGACCGGACGCTCGGCCATCCGCGCCGCCACCACATCGGCGAGCGTGAACCGGCCGCAGTTGCGCACCAGTTCGGCGACGAGCAGCAGGACGACGAGCCAGGCGACGAGGAAGCCGACCGAATAGAGCATGCCGTCGTAGCCGAAGAGGGCGATCAGACCGGAGATGCCGAGGAACGACGCGGCGGACATGTAGTCGCCCGCGATGGCGAAACCGTTCTCCATGGGGGAGAACAGACGGCCGCCCGCGTAGAACTCCTCCGCCGAACCATGGCGGTTGCGGCTCACCCAGGTGGTGATGGCGAGCGTGACTGCGATGAAGGCGCTGAACAGCAGAAGCGCCAGCGTCTCGTGGTTCCCGTTCAACGCCCGGCCCCCCGCGTCATCTCCTGTGTCCGCCACCGCAGATCGAGCGCCGCCCGGTCCCTGCGCAGCCGTGCGTGGCGCGCGTACGCCCCGGTGAGAAGGAAGGTTGTGAGGAACTGCCCGAGTCCCGCGACCATCGCGACGTTGACCGCCCCCGCCACCGGACGGGCCATCAGTCCGGGTGCGGTGACCGCGGCGACGACATAGACGAGATACCAGACGAGAAAGGCGACGGTGGCGGGGACGACGAACCGCCGGTACCGGCGTCGCACTTCCTGAAATGCCTCGCTGCGCTGCACCTCCAGATAGATCTCGGCCGCGCTGTGGCCGCGCCGCGGGTCCACGGGCCCGGGTGGTCCGGTGGGAGCGAAGCTCCCCGTACCGTCCAGCTCGCCCCATCCGGAGGCCAGCGCGTCGTACCACGGGTCGTCGAGTCGCATCGCTGCGGCCTCACGCCCTGCTTCCTTCTCCACGGAACAACTCCCCTTGTCCACGGACCACTTCGGCCGTGTACCCAAGAATGGGCAGGTCGGGAAGATCCCGGGCACGTCATTCGCCGGTCTTCACCTCTTCAGGTGACGGTCGGTCCGGGCGGCTGTGCGAGGCCCCGAACGTACGCATAACGAACGGCCTGCGCCCGGTCACGCACTCCGGTCTTGGCGAAGAGGTTGTTGATGTGGCTCTTCACGGTGGCCTGCGAAATGTGCAGTCTGCGGGAGATCTCCGGATTGGACAGGCCCTCCGCGATCAGCACCAGCACTTCCAGCTCACGCGGCGTCAGGCCGTCGGGCAGCTGCGGCCCGGGCGCCGGTGCGGGCGGCGGCGGTCCCGTGGTCACGCGCTCCAGCAGGCGGCGCTGCACACTCGGCGAGAGACCCGCCTCGCCGGACAGCACGGCCTGGATGGCCCGCACGATCTCTTCGCCCCCGGCGTCCTTGGTGAGATAGCCGCGGGCCCCGGCCTGCAGCGCGGGAAAGAGCGAGTCGTCGTCCGCGAATGTCGTGAGCACCACCACCTGGGTCCCCGGATGGTCCCTGCGGATCCGCCGTGTCGCCTCCGCCCCGTCGCACCGGGGCATCCGCAGATCCATCAGAACGACATCGGGGGCCAGTTCGGCCACGAGCGCCACCGCCTCCTCGCCGTCCTTCGCCGATCCGACCACCTCGACCCCGGGCAGCAGCCCCAGCAGCATCACGATCCCTTCACGCACCACCGACTGGTCATCGGCGACCACCACCCGCGCGTTCACGCGGGCACCCGCAGACTCACCACGAAACCCTCCTCGCCGGGGCCGGCCTCCAGCGTCCCGCCCATCAGCTCGGCCCGTTCCCTCATCCCCAGCAGACCGTATCCGGAGCCGCTGCCGGACAGCTCGCCCCCGGGTCCGTGTCCCCCCGAGTCCCTGACCTCCAGGGCGACTTCGTCCGGCAGGTACTCCAGCCGCACCAGAACCCTGGCCCCCGGTGCGTGCTTGCGCACATTCGTCAGCGCCTCCTGAGCCACTCTCCGGACCGTCTGCGACGCCTCGGGGGTCAGCGTCCGCCGCTCCCCCGCCACACTGACCTGCGCCGGCTCCGCGGCCGTCAGCTGCCGCAGGAAGTCCTCCACCGGGGAGACCTCGCCCCGGAGCGCGGAGAGAGCCTGGCGGGTCTCCGCGAGTCCCCCTCGCGCCATGGAACGTGCGGCCACGACCCGCTCCAGCACCTGGTCCCGGAACTCCCCCGCGGGCTCCCGCTCGATCAGGAGCCGCGCCGCCTCCAGATGTACCAGCTGGGCGGAGAGGCTGTGGGCGAGCACATCGTGTATCTCCCGCGCGATCCTGGCCCGCTCATCCAGGGCAGCTGTCTCGGCCTCCGCCGCGCGGGCCGCCCGCTCCTGCGCGAGGAGCCGCTGGGCGTTACCCCTCGCCTCGGCATCCAGCCGGAGCACATAGCCGGCCAGCGAGAGACCCACTGTGGACATGGCCGTGGAGAGCCAGCCGTTGGTGTTGACGACGGCGTACGCGCCGAGTGCGACGGCTGTGGCCGGGAGGCCCGCCGTGAGCGGTAGACGCTCCAGTGCGGCTACCGCGCTGCCGCACCACAGGATCAGCGCGGGCAGATCGGCACCGGCCTGTTGTGCCCCGAACGCCGCCAGCATCAGCAGGGCCAGCAGTCCGAGCGACGGCCACAGCCGGTGCTCCAGGCTGGTCCGGAAGAAAGCCCACGCGGCGAACGCACAGCCCAGTACGCCCACCAGCCCGAGCACGATCTCCCAGGGCCCGAACCGGCCTCCGCTGAATGTGCCCCAGAGCATGGCGGTGAGCAGGGCCGCCCGGATGGACCAGGTGATCACCTTCCGCGGACGCGTACGGCTGGTCCCCGACAGGGCTTCCCGGGACGGCCAGCTGATCCAGGTCGTACGCGTCACACGCGGTCCTTCCACGCCGGCCGCGGCATCATCCCGCCGACGGAGCCACCGTACGCCGGGTCCATCCGCCCGGCCCGCCACATGAGCACACCGCCGCGCGCCGCCAGCGTCACCGCGAGGGCCGACAGCAGCGCAGCGCTGCCCTGGTGCATGCCCATCAGAGCGGCAGCCCCATAGAGGGCGGCTCGCAACACCAGTCCCCCTGCCCAGACGAAGACAGTGGCCCTGGTGCCCTTGCTCCACAGCGAGCCGTCCGCCTCGCGCCACAGCCGGGTGGTCCAGCCCCAGCCTGCGCCCGTCACGAACCCCACCGCCAGCTCCGCGCCCAGCACCGCCATGGACAGCGCCGCGTGCCGCGGATCCACGAGTCCGGGCTCGCGCACGGACAGGACGAGGAGGACCCCTGGCAATATCCACCAGCGTCTGTCGTCCGAGATCTGCCGTGCCGAGCACTGGCGGACGACGACGGCAGTGATCACTGCACCGATCACCAGGACGTTGACGAGTCCTGACATGGCTGCCTCCGATGTGCGGGAAGGTTGAACGCCTTCGACGCTACGGAAACGGCCGGGTCAGGACATCGGCTCAGGGGTTGATCGCGGGTGGAGAAGCCGTCTCCACCCGCGGGTGGAGACAGCTTCGCTCAGACGTCGATGCGGGAGCGGTCCAGGGTGGCGGCGGAACTGGTGATGAACTCCTTGCGCGGCGCCACCTCGTTGCCCATCAGCAGATCGAAGACCTGCTCGGACGCCTCCAGATCGCCGATGTTGATCCGGCG
>NZ_JBSFBQ010000057.1:0-43567 GCF_053593015.1 Streptomyces sp. NPDC002403
CCCGGCACAAGGCCGCGGCGGAGGCCGCCGGCCGGACCGCCATCACCGTCGCCTGGGACGGCCAGGCACGAGCCGTGCTCGAAGTCGCCGACGCGATCAAGGACACCAGCGCCGAGGCCATCGAGCGGCTGCGGGCCCTCGGTCTCCGTCCCGTTCTGCTCACCGGCGACAACCGGGCCGTGGCCGACGCCGTGGCCCGTGCCGTGGGGATCGACGAGGTCCACGCCGAGGTCCTGCCCGAGGAGAAGGTGCACGTCATCGAGCGGTTGCGGGCCGAGGGCCGTTCGGTCGCCATGGTCGGCGACGGGGTCAACGACGCCGCCGCCCTCGCCACCGCAGACCTCGGCCTGGCGATGGGGACCGGCACGGACGCCGCGATCGAGGCGAGCGATCTCACCCTGGTTCGTGGAGATCTCAAGGTGGCCGCCGACGCGATCCGGCTGTCCAGGCGCACCCTGGCCACCATCAGGGGCAACTTGTTCTGGGCATTCGGCTATAACACAGCCGCCCTGCCCCTTGCGGCATTTGGCCTGCTCAACCCTATGATTGCGGGAGCGGCGATGGCGTTCTCATCGGTCTTCGTCGTGACGAACAGCCTGCGGTTGCGCGCCTTCACGTAATTTCCACAAAGAGATCCAGATCACATGGATTTCGGGGTAACCATCCGGCGGGTTCGTGAGTCTAAGAGTGCGATGCCAAGGATGTCTTGGGGGATGTCCGTCGGAGGGTCTTGGGGGACGCTCCGGGCAAGCGTTGGCCGGGGCACGTGCACCGGGGAGCTTTGAGCGGCCCTCCCGTGCGTACGTACCCCGGCAGATCGCACCAGCAGGACAAGTGAAGAGCGCAGTTCAGAGCTAGTCGAGGAACGCAGGAGCTCCGGCTCCCACAGACGCCCGGCCGGATCCCGTGGGGGGAATCCGCTCCGGGACATGGGAAGCGCCTCGCTGTCGGCCCGTGGGGGGATCGATGGCGGGGCGCTTCTCTCTGTCGCCCGACGGTGCGCACGGCACCGGGCACGCAAAATCGCCCCGGACACCGCGCTCTGTGCGAAAGCGCGGTACGCGGGGCGAAGTCGACCGGCCTCGGCGGCCGGGGTCGTGCGGGGGGTTGCTACGAGGCTCAGCGGGCCTCGACCGGGACGAAGTCGCGCAGGACCTCGCCGGTGTAGATCTGGCGCGGGCGGCCGATGCGGGAACCCGGCTCCTTGATCATCTCGTGCCACTGGGCGATCCAGCCCGGGAGACGGCCGAGCGCGAAGAGCACGGTGAACATCTCGGTCGGGAAGCCCATGGCCCGGTAGATCAGACCCGTGTAGAAGTCCACGTTCGGGTAGAGGTTGCGCGAGACGAAGTACTCGTCGGAGAGCGCGTGCTCCTCCAGCTTCAGCGCGATGTCGAGCAGCTCGTCGGACTTGCCGAGCGCGGACAGCACGTCGTGGGCGGCGGCCTTGATGATCTTGGCGCGCGGGTCGAAGGACTTGTAGACGCGGTGGCCGAAGCCCATCAGCCGGACGCCGTCCTCCTTGTTCTTCACCTTGCGGATGAAGGAGTCGACATCGCCGCCGTTGGCCTGGATGCCTTCGAGCATCTCCAGCACCGACTGGTTGGCGCCACCGTGCAGCGGGCCCCACAGCGCCGAGATACCGGCGGAGATCGAGGCGAACATGTTCGCCTGCGAGGAGCCGACCAGACGCACGGTGGAGGTCGAACAGTTCTGCTCGTGGTCCGCGTGCAGGATGAGCAGCTTGTCGAGCGCGGAGACGACGACCGGGTCCAGGTCGTACTCCTGGGCGGGGACCGAGAAGGTCATGCGCAGGAAGTTCTCGACGTACCCGAGGTCGTTGCGCGGGTAGACGAAGGGGTGGCCGATCGACTTCTTGTAGGCGTACGCCGCGATCGTCGGCAGCTTGGCGAGCAGCCGGATCGTCGAGAGGTGGCGCTGCTCCTCGTCGAACGGGTTGTGGCTGTCCTGGTAGAACGTGGACAGCGCGCTGACGACCGAGGACAGCATGGCCATCGGGTGGGCGTCGCGCGGGAAACCGTCGAAGAAGCGCTTGACGTCCTCGTGCAGCAGCGTGTGCTGGGTGATCTCGTTCTTGAAGGTCGACAGCTCGTCGACCTTGGGAAGCTCGCCGTTGATGAGCGTGTACGCGACCTCGAGGAACGTCGAGCGCTCGGCGAGCTGCTCGATGGGGTAGCCGCGGTAGCGCAGGATGCCCTGCTCACCGTCGAGGTAGGTGATGGCGGATTTATAGGCTGCGGTGTTGCCATATCCGCTGTCCAGCGTCACGAGACCGGTATTGGCCCTGAGCTTCCCGATGTCGAAGCCCTTGTCGCCGACGGTGCTGTCGATCACCGGGTAGGTGTACTCGCCGTCGCCGTACCGCAGTACTACAGAGTTGTCGCTCACGTCATCCCTCACCGACGTAGTGCCTCTTCTTCGAGGTTCCCTGACTGTCTCCACCCTCCCCCATTTGGCTCAGGAGAGTGCACTCGGGGTCGTCCATTGGACCTACTCGCGGCACTGAGTGCCGCGAACTTACTCATCCTGCCCCCTCGGTTCCGGTTCCGGAAGGGCTGCGTGATGTTTCCCACCGATTTGATCGATCATTTTTTCCGCCGATCCTCCGCCCGAGCCGCCCGACAGCCGGTAATCCAGCGCCGTACAGCGCCTGCCTGCGGAAACCGTGCGGACCGCCTGGCCGATCGCCTGCCGTGAGCCGACCAGCACGACGAGCTTCTTGGCCCTGGTCACGGCGGTGTACAGCAGGTTCCGCTGGAGCATCATCCAGGCGCTCCTGGTCACCGGGATGACGACGGCCGGGTACTCGCTGCCCTGGGAGCGGTGGATCGTCATGGCGTACGCGTGGGACAGCTCGTCCAGCTCGTCGAAGTCGTAGCCGATCTCCTCGTCCTCGTCGGTGAGGACCGTCAGCCGCTGTTCGTCCGGGTCGAGGGCGGTGACGACGCCGACCGTGCCGTTGAAGACGCCGTTCTCCCCCTTGTCGTAGTTGTTGCGGATCTGGGTCACCTTGTCGCCGACCCGGAAGACCCGGCCGCCGAACCGCTTCTCCGGGAGGTTCGGCCGGCCCGGGGTGATGGCCTGCTGGAGGAGTCCGTTGAGCGTGCCCGCTCCGGCCGGGCCCCGGTGCATCGGGGCGAGGACCTGTACGTCGCGCCGGGCGTCGAGGCCGAACTTGGCGGGAATGCGACGGGCCGCGACGTCCACCGCGAGCACACCGGCGTCCTCCGTCTCGTCCGCCACGAAGAGGAAGAAGTCCTTGAGTCCCTGAGTGAGGGGCGGAATGCCGGAGTTGATCCGGTGGGCGTTGGTGACGACACCGGACTGCTGGGCCTGGCGGAAGATCGTGGTGAGCCGGACGGCGGGAACGGGGCCGCCGTCGGCGAGCAGATCGCGCAGCACTTCCCCCGCGCCGACCGACGGCAGCTGGTCGACGTCCCCGACGAGCAGCAGATGGGCACCGGGTGCCACCGCCTTCAGCAGCTTGTTGGCGAGCAGCAGATCCAGCATCGACGCCTCGTCGACGACGACCAGATCGGCGTCGAGCGGGCGGTCCCGGTCGTACGCGGCGTCGCCGCCCGGCTTCAGTTCGAGCAGCCGGTGCACGGTGGACGCCTCGGCCCCGGTCAGCTCGGAGAGCCGCTTGGCCGCCCGTCCGGTCGGCGCGGCCAGCACCACCTTGGCCTTCTTGGCCCGCGCCAGCTCCACGATCGACCGGACGGTGAACGACTTCCCGCAGCCGGGCCCACCGGTCAGCACCGCGACCTTCCGGCTGAGCGCCAGCCGGACCGCCGCCTCCTGCTCCGGCGCCAACTGCGCCCCCGTACGCGTGGCGAGCCAGGCCAGCGCCTTGTCCCAGTCCACGTCCGCGAAGGCCGGCATCCGCTCCTCGGGCGTCCGCAGCAGCCGCTGCACCTGGGCGGCGAGGGCGACCTCGGCGCGGTGGAAGGGCACCAGGTAGATGGCGGTGACGAGCTCGCCGCCCTCGGGCGAGGGCACCTTCTCCCGTACGACACCCTCCGGGTCCTCGGCCAGTTCGGCGAGGCACTCGATGACCAGCCCCGTGTCGACCTGGAGCAGCTTCACGCCGTCCGCGATCAGCCGTTCCTCGGGGAGGAAGCAGTGCCCCTGGTCGGTGGACTGCGACAGTGCGTACTGGAGCCCGGCCTTGACCCTTTCCGGGCTGTCGTGCGGAATGCCCACCGCCTGGGCGATCTTGTCGGCGGTGAGGAAGCCGATGCCCCAGACGTCGGCGGCCAGCCGGTAGGGCTGGTTCCGCACGACGGAGATCGAGGCGTCCTCGTACTTCTTGTAGATACGGACGGCGATGGAGGTGGAGACGCCGACGCCCTGGAGGAAGACCATCACCTCCTTGATCGCCTTCTGCTCCTCCCAGGCGGCCGCGATCATCTTCGTGCGCTTGGGGCCGAGGCCGGGGACCTCGACGAGCCGCTTCGGTTCGTTCTCGATGATGTCGAGGGTGTCGACGCCGAAGTGGGTGGTGATCCGGTCGGCCATCACCGGGCCGATGCCCTTGATCAGCCCGGAGCCGAGATAGCGGCGGATGCCCTGGATGGTGGCGGGCAGGATCGTCGTGTAGTTCTCGACGGTGAACTGCTTGCCGTACTGCGAGTGCGAACCCCAACGCCCTTCCATCCGCAGCGACTCACCGGGCTGCGCACCGAGCAGCGAACCGACCACGGTCAGCAGATCGCCCGCACCGCGACCGGTGTCGACGCGCGCGACCGTGTATCCGTTCTCCTCGTTGGCGTACGTGATGCGCTCCAGCACACCTTCGAGGACGGCCAGGTTCGGCATGGTGGACATGGACCGACGGTACCGGGTGGCTACGACAGCCCCTGCCGGGAGCGGTCAGGCCGCCACCGCGGTCAGCGAACGGTGGTGCTGCGGGCTCTCGATCTCGTCGATCAGCGCCACCGCCAGGTCCGCGTAGGAGAAGCCGGACGCGCCGTCGGCGGGCGGCAGCACCCGGTGGTCCCCCGTCCGGTACGTGCCTGTCCGGGGCGCGTCCTCGTCGAGGAGGACGGGCGGCGGGGCGACGACGAGCCAGTCGACGTCCGTCTCGGCGGCGCGCAGCACGTCGAGCGCCGCGGCGTGGCCCAGCGAGAAGGCCCGGTGCTCCTCCGGGGTGCCGGGGGCGTCGTGGACCGCCACCCCGGGGGCGGTCTCCAGTGTGGAACCGATCCCGAGGAGGACCAGCCGCCCGACCCCGGCCCTGGCCAGGCCGTCCAGCAGCGCGTGGGCCGCGCCCACGTAGAACTCCTCCGAGGGCATGTCGACCCGGGCCGCCGCGCCGATCGCCGCGTCGTGTCCCGCCGCGACCTCCGCGACACTGTCCGCCCGGGTCATGTCACCGGCCACCACGCTCACGCCGTCACCGGCCAGATCCCGGTACTTGTCCGTGTCCCGCACCACCGCGGTGACCCGGTGCCCACGGGCCACCGCCTCGGCGACCGCGCGCCGTCCGGCCCGCCCGCCGGCCCCGAAGACAACGATCCTGCTGCTCATGGGAGTCCCCTCGCCGAGGCCCGTACTCCGCGGGCCGGTGCGACGGACGCTAGACCCGCGACCCATGGTTTCCGCAACGATAGTTACGTACGCTCGCCGGGTGAGCGAACCTCTCGATCCCGACATGTTCACCGGCTGCGCCCACCCTCCCGCGCTGTTCCGGATCGGCGGCAAGTGGACCCCGAGGATCATCCGGTGCCTGGAGTCCGGACCCCGGCGCTTCAGCGAACTGGAGGTCCCGCTGCGCGGCATCACACCGAAGGTGCTGACGGAGACACTGCGGTCGATGGAGCGGGACGGCCTCGTCACCCGTACCGACCACGGCGGTGTCCCGCCACGGGTGGAGTACGAACTGAGCGCCCTGGGCCGCACCTTGCTCGCCCCGATGGCCGCCTGCTGCGCGTGGGCGGCGGCGCATCTGCCGGAACTGCTGGACGCGAGGGAGGAGTACGAGGGCCTCGTCCTCTCGCCGGCCAAGACGAAACGGGGCCCGGTCGAATGACCGGACCCCCCTCGCTTTCCCCCACTGTCAGGGCTTCCTGATCCCCCCAGATCCCTCCCCGGAAGCACCCGACTCCACATACGACTCGGCTGGGTGCCGAACGGTTGCACGCCTTGACGATCTCTTTGCCTTGGGGGCAAAGCGCTCTGTCAGCAGGCGTGTTCGGCGTACCGGGACGCGACCTCCGCGAGGACTTCGGCGCCGTCGCGGGCCCAGAGGTCCTCGTTGAAGATCTCCACCTCGACCGGGCCGTCGAAGCCGGTGGCCTCGACCAGGGTGCGGAAGGCTCGGAAGTCCACCGATCCGTCGCCGAGTTGACCGCGGCCGACCAGGACTCCGGCCGGGAGCGGGGTGATCCAGTCGGCCAGCTGGAAGGAGTGGATGCGGCCGCCCGCGCCGGCGCGGGCGATCTGTGCGGGCGCCTGGTCGTCCCACCAGATGTGGTACGTGTCGACGACCACCCCGATCCGGTCGGCGGGGAAGCGTTCCGCGATGTCCAGGGCCTGGGAGAGCGTGGAGACGACGCAGCGGTCCGAGGCGAACATCGGGTGCAGCGGTTCGATGGCGAGGCGTACGCCGCGCTCGGCCGCGTAGGGGGCGAGCTGGCCGAGGGCGTCCGCGATGCGTTCACGGGCGCCGTACAGGTCCTTGCTGCCCTCGGGGAGGCCGCCGGAGACCAGGACCAGGGTGTCGGTGGACAGGGCCGCGGCCTCGTCGATCGCGGCGCGGTTGTCGTCCAGGGCGCGGGCCCGTTCCGCCGGGTCCGGGGCGGTGAGGAAGCCGCCCCGGCAGAGGCTGGTGACGGAGAGGCCGGAGTCGGACAGGAGCCGCGCGGTGCGCTCGATGCCGTACGACTGGACGGGGGCCCGCCACAGGCCGACCTTGTCGATGCCCGCCTTGACGCAGCCCTCGGCCAGTTCGGGCAGCGACCACTGCTTGATGGTCTCCTGGTTGATGGAGAGACGGCCGTCGCTCATCGGGTGCCTCCGTTGACCGCGAGCAGGGCCCGCATCCGGGACTCGGCGAGTTCCGGGTCGGGGAACAGGCCCAGGCGGTCGGCGAGTTCGTACGCCTTCGCCAGGTGCGGCAGCGAGCGGGCGGACTGCAGGCCGCCGACCATGGTGAAGTGGTTCTGGTGGCCGGCCAGCCAGGCCAGGAACACCACGCCGGTCTTGTAGAAGCGGGTGGGCGCCTGGAAGAGGTGCCGGGACAGCTCGACCGTGGGGTCGAGGAGGTCGCGGAAGCCCTGGGTGTCGCCCGTGTCGAGGACCCGTACCGCGTGGGCGGCCAGCGGGCCCAGCGGGTCGAAGATGCCGAGCAGGGCGTGGCTGAAGCCCCGTTCGTCGCCCGCGATCAGTTCGGGGTAGTTGAAGTCGTCGCCGGTGTAGCAGCGCACCCCGCCCGGGAGGCGGCGGCGGACGTCGATCTCGCGCTCGGCGTCCAGGAGCGAGATCTTGATGCCGTCGACCTTGTCCGGGTGTTCCGCGATGACCTTCAGGAACGTGTCGGTGGCGGCGTCGAGGTCCGAGGAGCCCCAGTAGCCGTCCAGCGCGGGGTCGAACATCGGGCCCAGCCAGTGCAGGACGACCGGCTCGGACGCCTGGCGCAGCAGGTGGGCGTAGGTCTCCAGGTAGTCCTCGGGCCCCTTCGCCGCCGCGGCGAGTGCGCGGGAGGCCATCAGGATGGCCTGGGCGCCGCTCTCCTCGACGAGGGCGAGCTGCTCCTCGTACGCGGAGCGCACCTCGGCGAGGGTGGCGGGGCCGGTGAGCTGGTCGGTGCCGACGCCGCAGGCGATGCGGCCGCCGACCGCTTTGGCCTCGGCGGCGGAGCGGCGGATCAGTTCGGCCGCTCCGGCCCAGTCCAGGCCCATGCCGCGCTGGGCGGTGTCCATCGCCTCGGCGACGCCCAGGCCGTGCGACCAGAGGTGGCGGCGGAAGGCGAGGGTGGCGTCCCAGTCGACGGCGGCCGGCGAGTCGGGGCTGATGTCTGCGTACGGGTCGGCGACGACATGGGCGGCGGAGAAGACCGTGCGCGAGGCGAGCGGGCCGGTGCCGGGGGCCAGGTCGAGCGGGGTGGTGCGGGGTTCGTACGGACCCTGCGGGAGGTGGATGGTCACTCAGATCAGCTCCGGTGTGCCGTGCTCGGGACGGTTCTTCACAGCGACAGCTCCGGGACGTCGAGGCGGCGGCCCTCGGCGTGGGACTTCAGGCCCAGCTCGGCGAGCTGCACTCCGCGGGCACCGGCCATCAGGTCCCAGGTGTAGGGCTCGTCGAGGACGATGTGGCGCAGGAAGAGCTCCCACTGGGCCTTGAAACCGTTGTCGAAGACCGCGTTGTCGGGGACCTCCTGCCACTGGTCGCGGAACGGCTCGGTGACCGGGAGGTCGGGGTTCCAGACCGGCTTGGGGGTGGCCGAGCGGTGCTGGACGCGGCAGTTGCGCAGGCCCGCGACGGCGGAGCCGTGGGTTCCGTCGACCTGGAACTCGACGAGCTCGTCGCGGTTGACACGGACCGTCCAGGAGGAGTTGATCTGCGCGACCGCGCCGCTCTCCAGCTGGAAGATGCCGTACGCGGAGTCGTCGGCGGTGGCGGCGTACGGCTTGCCCTGCTCGTCCCAGCGCTGCGGGATGTGCGTCTGGACGTGTGCCTGGACGGTGGAGACCCGGCCGAACAGCTCGTGGAGCACGTACTCCCAGTGCGGGAACATGTCGACGACGATGCCGCCGCCGTCCTGCGCGCGGTAGTTCCACGACGGGCGCTGGGCCTCCTGCCAGTCGCCCTCGAAGACCCAGTAGCCGAACTCGCTGCGCACGGAGAGGATCTCGCCGAAGAAGCCGCCGTCGATGAGGCGCTTCAGCTTCAGCAGGCCCGGCAGGAAGATCTTGTCCTGGACGACGCCGTGCTTGATCCCGGCCTCACCTGCCAGGCGGGCCAGCTCCAGTGCGCCCTCGACGTCCGTGGCGGTGGGCTTCTCGGTGTAGATGTGCTTGCCCGCGGCGATCGCCTTCTTGATCGCCTCGACGCGGGCCGAGGTGACCTGGGCGTCGAAGTAGATGTCGATCGTGTCGTCGGCGAGGACCGCGTCGAGGTCGGTCGACCATTCGGTCAGACCGTGCTTCGCGGCCAGCTCCTCCAGGGCGTGGGCGCGGCGGCCGACCAGCACGGGCTCGGGCCACAGCACGTCCCCGTCGCCGAGGTCGAGGCCGCCCTGCTCGCGGATCGCGAGGATCGAGCGCACCAGGTGCTGCCGGTACCCCATGCGACCCGTGACGCCGTTCATGGCGATGCGCACTGTCCTGCGTGTCACGAAACTTCCTCCATACAACCGTAGCAAGCGCTTTCTATCCGGGATGACGCTAGCCTGCCGACAGCGGCCCGGACAAGAGGGCCCGGCCCAAAACCCTCGGAGGAAAGCGATGACAGTCACCCTGGCGGATGTGGCGGCTCGCGCCCGGGTGTCGCCGGCCACCGTCTCCCGCGTGCTGAACGGCAACTACCCGGTGGCCGCGTCCACCCGCGAACGGGTGCTGCGTGCGGTGGACGACCTGGACTACGTGCTCAACGGGCCGGCCAGTTCGCTCGCGGCGGCCACGTCCGACCTGGTCGGCATCCTGGTCAACGACATCGCGGACCCGTTCTTCGGGATCATGGCGGGTGCGGCGCAGACCGAGATCGGCGGGCCCGGGGACGGCTCGGGCCGGGCGGGCGGCGAGAAGCTGGCCGTCGTCTGCAACACCGGCGGCTCCCCCGAGCGCGAACTCACCTATCTCACCCTGCTCCAGCGCCAGCGCGCCGCGGCCGTCGTGCTGACCGGCGGCGCGGTGGAGGACCCGGCGCACCAGGCCGCGGTCTCCGCCAAGCTGGCCAAGCTCGCGGACGCGGGCACCCGGGTGGTGCTGTGCGGGCGGCCCCCGCTGCCGAACGGCGAGGCGGTGGTGGCCGCGCTCGCCTTCGACAACCGGGGCGGCGGGCGCCGGCTCACCGAGCACCTGCTCTCGCTCGGCCACCGGCGGATCGGCTATGTCGCGGGCCCGCTGGAGCGGACGACGACCCGCCACCGGCTGGAGGGCCACCGCGAGGCGATGCGGGCGGCGGGGCTCGTCGGTGACGAGGAGCGCCTCACCGTCCATGGTCCGTACGACCGCCGCTCCGGCTACGACGCCACGCTCGAACTCCTGCGCCGCGAACCGGAGGTGACGGCGGTCGTCGCCGCCAACGACACGGTGGCGCTGGGCGCGAGCGCGGCGGTGCGGGACCGCGGTCTGCGCATCCCCGAGGACATCTCGGTGGCGGGCTTCGACGATCTGCCGTTCTCGGTGGACGCGGTCCCGGCGCTGACGACCGTACGGCTGCCGCTCTTCGAGGCGGGGGCGCGGGCGGGCCGTCTCGCGATGGGCAAGGAGACGCCGCCGCCCGGGGGCATCGCGACGATCGCGGCGGAGCTGATGGTGCGGGGGTCGACGGCGCCGCCGCGGGCGTGAGCCACGACCTGTGACCCGGCCCGCTCCGGGCCCCGGCCGGGCCGCGTTCCGGTTCCCGTTCGGGTCACGGGCAGAAAGATGGGGGTGTTGCCCCCATGCCCCGCGAACGCGCCGCCGGAAGTATGGGGCGTGGCGGACCGGCGGTGCCGGCGCCGGACCGAGGAGGTGCGATGGCGGAGATTCATGCGGGCGGCGGCGAACGGCTGGGCGTCTCTTCCGCGTCACGTCCGGCCGCGGCAGCGGGTTCCTCCGCCGATACGGTCGGCCTGCTGGAGGCCGAGCGGCCGGCGGCGGACGGGGACTCCTGGGCCGACGGCGCGTGGTGGCGGCCGGCGCTGACCGGTGACGTGGTGCCCGGACTCGCCCCGGACTGGGCGGTGTTCGTCCAGGACGCGATGTCCGCCGCGCCCGAGCGGGCGTTGGTCGACGGCCGGGAGCACCTGCCGGGGCTGCGTGGATTCGAGCACGTCCTCGCCCCGTTCACCGCCTGCGCGGCACGGCGGATGCAGGACGGTCTGCCGCCGCGGCTGAACCGGTACGTCGATCTGGACGCCGTACGCGAGGACTTCGAGCGCCATCTGTCCCGGCGGCTGGCGCGGCTCGCCGCCCGGACCCTGGTCCTGGAGCTGCACACGGCGCGGCGGGACGGGCGGCTGGCCGGGCACGGTCCCGAGGACCGGTTCGCCGACTTCCTGCGCAGGACCGGCGCCCGGTCCGGACTGACGGCGCTCTGCACCACGTACCCCGTGCTGGCCCGGATCCTGGCACGTGCCGCGCTCGACGCCGCCGCCGCGCTGGCCGAGATGCTGGTCCGGTTCGCCGCCGACCGGCCGGTGCTGCCGGGCGTCCGCGCCTCCCGGGACGAAGAGGCCGGGAACGGCCGGCTGGCGGCGGTCGAGCCCGGTGCCGGGGACGGCCACCGGGGCGGGCGGACCGTGATGCTGCTCCGGTTCGAGGACGGTACCCGGCTGGTCTACAAGCCGCGTCCGCTCGCCGTGCACCGGCACTTCAACGATCTGGTCCAGTGGTTCAACACGCAGCCCGGCACCCCCGGGCTCCGTACGCTCGCCCTGCTGGACCGGGGCCCGTACGGCTGGGTGGAGTTCGTCGCGGAACGGCCCTGCCGCTCGGCCCGTCAGGTCGAGGCCTTCTACCGTCGCCAGGGCGCGCTGCTGGCGCTGCTGCACACGCTGGACGGCACCGACCTGCACCACGAGAACCTGATCGCGGACGGGGAGTACCCGGTGCTCGTCGACGTCGAGACGCTGTTCCACCCGCCGCTGCCCACCGCGGATTCGGACGATCCGGCGGCCCGCGCCCTGCACGACTCGGTGCACCGGGTGGGGCTGCTGCCGCAGCTGCTCGTCGGGGACGAGACCGCGCTCGACATGTCCGGGATCGGCGGCGGTCAGGCGGCCGACTCCCCGGTGCGCAGCGTCGACTGGGCCGACGCGGGGACCGACCGGATGCGGCTGGTGCGCCGGACGGCCCGGATCGGCGGCTCGGCGAACCGGCCCCGGCTGACCGGAACGCCCGCCGACCCCTCCGCCTTCACCCGCGCGCTGTGCGCCGGGTTCCGCGCCGGATACACCGCGATCAAGGAGGCCCGCGCCGAACTGCTGTGCACCGGTGGGCTGCTGGACCGGTTCGCGCACGACGAGGTACGGGTGGTGGCGCGGCCCACCTGGATCTACGCCTCGCTCCTTGACGAGTCCACGCACCCGGACCTGATGAAGGACGCCGCCGAGCGGCACGAGGTGCTCGCGCTGCTGGGCACCGACACCCTGGGATCCGCCGCGCTGCCCGGCCTCCTGGACGAGGAGATCGCCCAGCTCTGGTCGGGCGACGTGCCCCTGTTCACCGCCCTGCCCGAACGCACCGGTCTGTGGAGCGGGACCGGCCGGCTGCTGCCCGGCACGCTCGCCCGGACGGGGCTGTCCCTGGTCCGGGCGAAGCTGGCGGCCATGGACACGGTCGACCGGCAGGACCAGGAACGCATCATCCGCGCCGCGATGGTGACCACCTCGCGCGAGCCCGCCCACGAGTCCCGGCCCGGCCCGCGCCGGGTCCGTACGGCCGCGACCGCGCCGGAGCCGGAGCAGCTGCTCGCCGCAGCCAGGTCGGTCGGCGACGAGCTGGTGTCCCAGGCCTACTCCGGGCCCACCCGGCTGAACTGGATCGGCCTGGAGCTGCTCGACGAACGCTACTGGCGGCTGGGGCCGATGGCCGCCGACCTGGCGGGCGGCTACACCGGTGCGGCGTGCTTCCTGGCCCAGCTCGCCGCGCTCACCGGGGCGGACCGGTACGCCACGGCCGCCCGGGACGCGCTGGCGCCGCTGGCCGGACTGCTGGACGCGTTGCACGCACGCCCCGACGATCTGGGCCCGGTGGGCTCGGGTGCGTTCGCCGGGCTCGGCGGGATCGCGTACGCACTGGCCCAGGTCGCGGACACGCTGGACGACCCGCGCCTCGGTCAACTGGTGGTGCCGGCCCTGAGGTTGACCGGTGCGGCGGCCGTCGCCGAGAGCGAGTACGGGGTGCGCGGAGGCACGGCGGGCGGGCTGGCCGCGCTGCTCGCCGGGTACCGGGCCACCGGACGGGCCGATGTGTGGCGGGCGGCGGAACGCGCCGCCCGGCTGCTGCGCGCGGCACCGCTGCCGGGCGCAGCAGGTTTCGCCGACGGGTCCGCCGGGATCGGCTGGGCGCTGCTGCGCTTCGCCGAGGCGGGCGGCGGCGAGCCGTACCGTGCCCCGGGGCTCGCCGCGCTGCGGGCCGCGACCGACGCCGTGGACTGCGACATCTCCTGGTGCCGGGGCCGGACGGGCGTGGCGCTGGCCGTGCTGGACAGCCCGGCGGCGCGGGCCGACCCGCTGCTGTCCGCCTGGGCGCGCGAGGCGGCGGCGGACATCGCCGGGGCCGAACCGCCGCCGGACGACAGCCTGTGCCACGGCGAGCTCGGTGTCCTCGAACTGCTGCACCGGGGCGAGCCGCCGAGTGCCCGCGCCCGGTGGCTGGAGCGGGCCGGGGCACTGCTCGCGGCGGCCGGCCGGGCGAAGCCGCGCTGCGGAACACCCGGCCAGGTGCCGCATCCGGGGCTGCTGACCGGGCTCGCGGGCATCGGGCACGGGCTGCTGCGGGCCGGATTCCCCGACCGGGTGCCGTCGGTGCTGCTGCTCGCCGGTCCCACCGTGCCGGTCGCGCCCAACTGAGCCCGCCCCCGCACCACTCACGCGCCACCCGCACCACAGCCCCGTACCACCGCACCGCTCACGCAGCACCGCGTCGTACACGTCCCCTCGCACGGCTCGCGCAACGACAACCTCCCACGAGAAGAGGCAGACCATGCAGACCACCGAAGCTTCCGCCTTCTGCGCCCACGAGTTCGACGATGTCGCCGACGAGCACCCCGCCGGCCGGATCGCCCTGGGTGCGGGCGGCAGACTCGGATTGCGCAGCAGAATCCTCGGTGCCGTGGACGGCAACCCCGACACCTCGGACCTGCCGTGGACCACCATGACCTGGGTCTGAGCCAATTCCGTCTCGTATCAAGCGATTTGACGCCCTGACCGGCGGGCAGTGGCTCAAGTAGCCTGCGTCCATGCGTGCCACTTCGTCGGTGATTGTCGGGCGTGTCGCTGAGACCGGCCTGCTGAGCAACGCCCTGGACACCGCCTCGCGGCGTTCGGGGCGTGCGGTCTTCTTCGTCGGGGACCCGGGCATCGGCAAATCACGGCTGGCCGGTGAGTGCGCCTACCGGGCGTACGAGCGGGGCATGCCGGTGCTGCGCGGCAGGGCCACGTCGACCGGGCTCGTGGTGCCGTTCCGCCCGCTGATCGAGGCGCTGTCCTCACGGTTCCGGGCGGCCGGGACACCCAGCGACCCGGAGCTGGACCCGTACCGTCCGGCGCTGGCCCGGCTGGTGCCGGAGTGGCGTCAGGGTTCCGCCCCCGGCTATCCGGAGACGGTGGTCGAGCTGGCCGAGGCGCTGCTGCGGCTGCTGTCGGTGCTGGGCCAGGAGCACGGCTGCGTGATCCTGCTGGAGGACCTGCACGACTCCGACACCGAGACGATCGCGGTGGTGGAGTACGTCGTCGACAACGTGGCCGACCTGCCGGTGCTGCTGCTGGGGACGTTGCGTCCGGAGCCCGGTGCCGCACTCGACCTGGTGCGCTCGGCGGAACGGCGGCAGGTCGCCACCGTGCGCGAGCTGGCGCCGCTCGGTGACGCGGACGTGCGGGAGATGACCGCCTCGTGCCTGGAGGCCGCCCCGGACGAGGTGCCGCAGGCCACCCACGAACGGCTGGCCGTGCGGGCGGGCGGCAATCCGTACCTGGTCGAGGTGCTGCTCGCCGATCTGCTGGACTCCGGCCAGCTGCGCCGGGCCGGCGACCGGTGGGAGGAGCACGCCAACCCGGACGCGTCGGTGCCGACCGGGGTGGTGCGCAGCTGGTCGCGGCGGCTGGACCGGTTCGACGAACCGGTGCGTGAGCTGCTGCTGTGCGCGGCCACGCTGGGAAGCCGGTTCTCGGTCACCGTGCTCCAGACCGTCACCGGCTTCGACGACCGAACTCTCTTCAGCCATCTGCGCTCCGCCGTGGAGGCGAACATCATCGCCCCCGACGGGGCGGACCCCGACCGCTACACCTTCCGGCACGCGCTGACCGCCGAGGCCCTGGTGGCCTCGCTGGCACCGGCGGAGCGCGCCGCGACGGCCCGCCGCGCGGCGCTCTCCCTCGGAGCCATCGAGCACGAACTCGGTGACGAGCAGCGGCAGTTGATGGCGACGCTGCAACTGGCCGGGGGCGACCGGCACGGCGCTGCCCGCCAGTTCGCCGGCGTCGGCCGGCGGATGCTGGCCGCGGGCGCGTCCGGTTCCGCCGTCATCCTGCTGGAACGGGCCCGCTCGCTCGCCCACGAGAGCGATCTGCGGGGCATCACGGAGTCGCTCGCCGTCGCCCACGCCGAGGCCGGTGAGCTCGACACGGCCCTGGCGCTGACCGCGGAGCTCCCTCCGGTGCCGCCGCGCTCCGACGCCTCCGAGCAGCGCGGCGAGACCCATATCCGGATCGCCTGGGCGGCCGTGATGGCGGAGCGGGTGGACGAGGCGGCCGGGCAGATCCGGACCGCGCGGGGCATGCTCGGCACGGCCGTCGGCCCCGAGCTGGAGGCGGCGCTCGACGTGGTGGACGGCCATCTGGCCCTGCTGCCCGGCCATGCGGACCACGGGCAGCAGGAGCGCGCGCAGGACGCCGCGCGCCGGGCCGCCGCCGTCGCGGAGGAGCGCAGCCTTCCCGTCGTCGCCTGCCAGGCCTGGCAGTTGCTGGCGCTGCTCTCCCGGGAGCGCGGCTTCGACGAGGCCGACGCGTGCCTGGAGCGGATGCTCGCGGTCTCCGAGCAGCACGCCCTGCCGGTGTGGCGGGTGGAGGCGCTGGTCCGGCTCGGCGCCAACACGTTCATGCGCACCGGTGACCCGGCCCGGCTGGAGACGGCCCGGACCGCCGCCCAGTCGCTGGGCGCGCTGGTGCCGACGCAGACCGTGGACGGGCTGCTCGCCATGAACGCGGTGATGCGGGGCGAGTGGGACGGGGCGCACGAGATCATCGAACGGTCGGTGGCCGCCAGCGCCCGGGTGCGCAACCTGGGGGCGCACCGCTACCTGCTGCTGGCCTCGGCGACGCTCGCCGCGCACCGGGGCCGAAGACGGGACCTGGACCGGGCCATGGCCCGGTTCCGCCGGGCGGGCGGCGAGGAGTCCTTGCTCGTCCCGCTGCAACTGGGGCTCTGCCGTGCGTTCGCGGCGCTGCTGGAGGAGGACCGCGCGGGCGCGCTGGCCGACCTGGACGCCTCGCTGGCCTGGGAGCTCGAACACCCCAGTTTCTTCTACCTGAGCGGGCGTTACGGTCTGCGTCCGCTGCTGCGAATACTCGACGGCCGGGGCGGCCGGGCGGAGCTCGAAGCGATCCTGGCGAGTCCCGGCGCGGACCTGGCCTGGAACCAGCTGTTCCTGCGCCTGGCCGATGGCGTACTGCACGGCCGGGCGGGCGACGCGGACCGGGCCGCCCGGGCGGTCGGGGCGGCCGTCGGCGACGCCGCCGCCTTTCCGCTCGCCCGCCATCTGGGGCTGCGGCTGGTCGCCGACGCGGCCCTCGCCGAGGGGTGGGGCGAGCCGGTGGGCTGGCTGCGGGCGTCGGAGGAGTACTTCTACGGGGCGGGCATCCAGCCGGTCGCCGCCGCGTGCCGGGCCGCGCTGCGGCAGGCGGGGGCCAGCGTCGGGCAGCACCGGGGCGGCTGGGACCGCATCCCGGCCCCGCTGCGGACGAGCGGGGTGACACCGCGCGAGTACGAGGTCTTCGTGCTGCTGGCGGAGCGGCCGGGCAACCAGCAGATCGCCCGGCGGCTGTCCATCTCGCCGCGCACGGTGGAGAAACACATGGCGAGCCTGCTGAACAAGACGGGGCGCGCGGACCGCGCGGCGCTCTGCGAGTTCTCCGCCGAGTGCGCGGCCGAACGCGACTGACGCGGGGCGAGCGCTTCGACGCGGGTCCGGATCCTTCCGCGCCGGGCCGGATCCTTCTGCGCGGGGCCGGATCCTTCCGCGCCGAGCCGGATCCTTCCGCGCGGGGCCGGGTGCGGCGGCCGGGAGCCGGGTCCCGAGGGGGCACCCCCGGTCCCGCGCTGTCCCCGCCGGGTACGGATGACGGGTACCCGGGCGCAACATGGGGGCGCTCGGCGGATTTGGTCGGGTGCCGGTACGGAACATGCGGGTCCGGCACCGATGTGGGGGCCACCGCCGCCGACGGACGATCCAGGGGTGCGACCGGCAGCCCGCCACTTCCGTCCCCCGGTTCTTCGGAGGCCCGTCCATGACCCGACCCCCCACCCGCTCCCCTTCGTCCGGTGCGCTGAGCCTCTCGGTCCTCGGCCCGCTCACCGGGCAGCTGGACGGACGGCCGCTGCTCCTCGGGCCGCGCAAGCAGCGGCTGGTCCTGGCCATGCTGCTCAGCCGGCCCAACACACCGGTCCCGGTGGACGTGCTCACCGACGCGGTGTGGCCGGACGCGCCGCCGCGCACGGCGCGCAAGAACCTCCAGGTGTACGTCAGTTCCGCCCGTACGCTGCTCGGCGCACGGTGTCCCGAGGGGCCGGACGGCGGTGGCGGGGAACGGCTGGTGCACTCCTGCGGCGGATATCTGCTGCGGGTCGGCGAGGACGAGCTGGACTCCCTGCGCTTCCGGTCACTGGCCGCGGCCGGCCGCCGGGCCGCCGACGACGGCGATCCACGCGCCGCCGCCGGTCTGCTGCGCCGGGCGCTGGACCTGTGGCAGGGGCCGCCGCTGCACGATCTGCGCGACTCGCCGGAGGTCGCCGCGGAGGCGGAGCGGCTGGAGGCGCGGTGCCTGACCGTGCACGAGGACTGGGCCGAGACGGAGATCGCGCTGGGGCGGGCGCCCGCCGTGGTGGACGGGCTGCGGGACCTCGCCGAACGGCATCCGTCGCGCGAACGCATCCGGGCGGCGTGGATGGACGCCCTGCACCGGACCGGCCGCCGGGCCGAGGCGCTCGCCGTGTACGACGACTACCGCCAGCTGCTGGCACGGGAGTTGGGGCTGGAGCCGGGGGCGGCCATCGCCGCCCGGCACCGCGCGATGCTGACCGGCCGGGACACCGCGGACCGGCCCGGGAACACCGCTCCGGCGCGCCGGGCCCCCGCGTTGCGGGCGGTACTGCCCGCCGAGGTACCCGATTTCACCGGCCGGGGCGAGCAACTGCGCGAACTGCTGGACGTCCTGGGCACGGAGAGCGGCCGGGTCGTGGCGGTCACCGGAGCCGCCGGAACCGGGAAGACGGCACTCGCGGTGCGGGCGGCCCATCTGCTGGCGGACCGGTTCCCGGACGGCCGGATCCGCATCCGGGTCCGCGACGGACAAGGGACGGTGCGCCCCGCCGCGGCGGTCGTCGGCGAGCTGGCACGGCTGACCGGCGGTCCGGATCCGGCGGAACCGATGACGGACACGGAGCACTGGCGGCACTGGCTGGCCGCGCACCGCGCGCTGGTCGTGCTCGACGACGTTCCGGACGAGGCGGCGGTGCGGGCCCTGCTGCCGGGCACCGGGGGCAGTTCGTTCGTCCTGACCGCGCGCGGTCAGCTGGCCGGACTGGCGCCGGTGCACCGGATCGCGCTGCCGCCGCTGGCCCCGGCCGAGGCGCTGGCGCTGCTGGGCCGGCTGATCGGGCCGGGGCGGGTGGGGCTGGACCGGGCCGCCGCGCTGCGCATAGCCGACGCCTGCGGGCTGCTTCCGCTGGCGGTGCGGGTGAGCGGGATGCGACTGGCGGTGCTGCGCCATCTGCCGCTGGCCGAGTACGCGGAACGGCTGGCCGACCCGGCCGGGGCGCTCGACGAGCTGGTGGCCGGTGACATCTCGGTGCGCGCCCGGCTGGCCTCCGGCTGGCAGGACCTGTCGTCCGGAAGCGGTCAGGCGCTGGCCCTGCTGGCCCGCGCGGTCCGGGAGGGACCGTTCACCCTGCCGGAGGCGATGGCGGCCCTCGGCTGCGGTGAGCGCCAGGCGCTGCGGGCGGTGGAGTCGCTGATCGACGCCGGGGCGGTGTCCTCCCCCAGCGGTGAGGTCACCGCGCACTGCGTGCTGTACGAACTCCCGCGCCTGACGGGCCTGTACGCCCGCGAGCGCAAAGCCGTACCCGAGCCTGTCGCGGAGCCGGTTCCGGAGCCGGCGGGAGCCCACCGCCCGTAGCCCGCCGGGCAGGCCGCGGGCGGTGGCCCCCCGTCACCCCAGCGTCAGCACGTCCAGCAGGTCGGGCCGTTCGTCCGGCGTGGCGAACACGGTGTGCAGGCCGAGCAGCACCCCCGCCGCGCCGGTCGCGAGATCGGCGGAGAACCGGCGCAGCCGGGCGCCCGGCACGAGCAGGCGGTCCTGCTCGGCGACCAGATGCCAGGAGAGGTTCCGCACCGAGTCCAGCACCGCCGGTCCCGGCCTGCCGCCGGCGAGCTGGTGGGCGGTGGCGACCAGTCCGCTGCGGCCCCGGAAGAGCCCCGGTTCGCGGATGAACTCCAGGACGCACCCCTGTCCGATGCCGGGCAGCAGCGCGGCGAGCGCCGGGTCCTCCCGGCGGGCCAGATAGCGCTGCGCGACCAGGGCCACACCGCCGCTGCCCTGGTCCAGGTAGAGCAGGTGGCGCTTCCCGTCCTTCACCTGCACGCTGCCGCCCGGCATGGTCACGCAGTGCCCGGCCTCCCGGGCGAGCGCCGCCCCGGCGGCGTGGAGCAGCCACTCCTCGCCGGTGTGCGCGTGCAGTTCGAGGTGGAGCAGCGCGGCCCCGCAGAGCCCGCTCAGCAGACCCGCCGAGTGCGGGGCGGACGGGCCGTCGGCGGTGGCCCCGTCGCGGACCAGCGAGTCGAGTTCCCAGGCGGTCCGCAGGGCCCGATCGAGGAGTTCCCCATCGGGTGCGCCGGGTTCGCCGGCGGCGAACCGCAGGGCCGCCAGCGCCGTTCCCGCCCTACCGGTGAACAGGTCGGCCGACGAGGAGGCGGGCGCCCGCAGAGCCCGGTCGAGGAGTTCGCGCCCCTCCTCGCGGCGGTCGAGCCGGGCCAGGACCAGCGCGACGCCGGGCAGCCCGTCGAAGAGCCCGCCGGGCGTGTCCGGGTCGCGGCGCAGCGCCGTACGCGCCAGCCAGTCGACGTACTCGCCGGGGACCGGGGCGCCGACGCGGTGCAGGGCGTACAGCACGCCGGCGGCTCCGTGCGCGGCGCAGACGCCGCCGGTGGTGAAGCCCGCCGGATCGCCGGGGAAGAGCCGGTCCGTGCGGTCGGGGGCGGCCCCGGCGTGGATGCCCGCGAGGAGCCGTTCGCGGATGCCGGGCCAGTCCGGTTCCGGACCGCGCAGCAGCGCGTCCACCGTCGCCTCGCCGCTGTCCGCCGGCAGCCCGTGGGAGAGCGCGGCGGGGCGGGGCGGGCCCGCGTCGGGGCCCAGACCGTACCGGGTGCGGGCCCAGCGTTCGATGGTGAGGGCCTTGCCCCGGTCGTGGTCGGTGACTTCCATCAGCGGCATCAGGATGTGCAGCCAGATCGCCCGGAGCGCGTAGTCGTCCGCCTCGACGCCCTTGGTGCCGTACGGGGCCTGGAGGCCGGGGGCACCCGCCAGCGGGGTGTCCTGGTCGTCGAGGTCGGTGGCGTACTCGAAATCGATCAGGACCACACGGCCGTCGGGGCGGATGATGACGTTGGCGGGGTGCACGTCCGCGAACCGCAGCCCGCGGGCGTGGATGCGGTCGAGGGCCCGGGCGAGCCTGTCCGTGACGGACTGCGCCCAGCGGGAGTAGGCGTCGAGCTCGGCGGGGGTACGTTCGCCGCGCACCAGCGGGAAGCGCTCCACGATCTCGTCGAACAGGGTGGTGCCCTCGATGTACTCCTCGATCAGGAAGTGGTGTTCCCAGACCGTGCGGACGCCGTACACCTCGGGCACGCAGTCGAGTCCGGCGAGCCGGGTCAGGGCCCGGTGCTCACGGTGCAGCCGGGTGACGGCGTCGTCCCCGGCGGGGTCGAGTCCGCACAGCGGCCGGGCCTCGCGCAGCACCACCCGCTGCTTGGTGGTGCGGTGCTCGGCCAGGTAGATGCCGCCCGCGTTGGAGAACTGGAGCGCCTCGGTGACCACGTACGGGAAGCCGTCGTCGCGGGCGGCGGCACGGGCGGCCAGATGGGGGCGCAGCGGCTCGGGGACGGTGACCCACTCCGGTATCCGGAAGACCACGCCCCGGGTGTCGGGGACGAGTCCGCCGGACGGGTGGCGCATCGCGCGGACCCGTTCCCCGTCGGCGTCCCGGCACCAGAGTTCGACGAACGCGCCGTAGCGGACGTGCACGGGAGAGTTCCCGATCCGCAGGTCGCTGAGGATGTACGGTCCCCTGCGCCCGTCCAGGGCCTCGCCCAGGGCGTCGAGCAGCTTCAGGAGGGCGGGTTCGTCCTCGGGGTAGAGAGTGATGAACTTCCCCGCGCCGGACCGGTTCATGTACTTCGCCGACATCAGCCGCAGGGCGCGGCCGCTGCGCAGGAACTTGAAGGCCACGCCCTGTTCCAGGCAGATCCGGGCGGTGTCGGCGAGGGTGCGCTCGGCCTCCTCCGGGACGGTGGAGACGTGGATCTTCCAGCCCTGTTCGGGCAGCCGGGCGGATTCGGGGTGCAGCGCGCTCCACAGGCCGCCGGTGCCGCGCCGCCAGCCGGCGGGCGGTTCGGCGCGGTCGAGCGGGTAGCGGGTGTCCTCGTCGGGCAGCCGGTCCGGAGTCTCGTAGTAGCGGCGGTCGGCGAGGCAGTACAGCTGGGTCTCCTGGATGCCGGGCACGGCATACCTCCGGTGGCTCGTGGTCGCGCTGGTGGTCAGGGGCGGGGGCTGCCGGCCCCGGTGCGGTCCGCGGGGGTCTCGGCCGTGTCCGGTGCGGGCGGTGCGTCCGGTACGGGGCGTGCGTCCGCGGTCTGCGCCGGCTCCGGGCCGGACGGGGCGTCCGCTGCGGCCGGTTCGGACGGCGCCGGGCCCGGCCGGGCGGACGGCGCGAACGTGACGACGGCGGCGGACACCGCGAGGACCCCGGCGATCGCCCCGAACGTCGTCCGGCTGCCGAAGGCGGTGAGAAGCGCGCCCCCGGCCAGCGGCCCGAACGGCTGGACCAGGGAGGAGAGGAACCCGGCGGCGCTCTGCACCCTGCCGACCCGGTCGCCGGGGGTGACGGCCAGCAGGGTGGAGAGGAAGCCGATGCTGGCCACGGTGGACAGGCACATGCAGGCGGCGCAGAGCAGCCCGGCGAACAACGGGACCCGGACCCAGGCCATCGCGAGGGCGCTCGCCACGCAGAACCAGCAGGTGGCGGCGATCAGCGCCCAGGTGTGGCGTTCGGGACGCAGTCTGGGTGCGAGGAGTGCGCCGCTGAGGGCCCCGACCGAGATGAAGGTGACGACGGTGCCGCCGCCGAGCCCGGACCTTCCGCCGCCCGAGAAGACGGTCAGCGCGGTGAACGTCAGGGCACCGAAGGCGAAGTTCATGCCGAGTCCGAAGACGAGGAGCACGGTCCGCAGATAGGGCAGCCGCCACAGGAACGAGAGCCCGGCGGTCAACTCGGCCTTGCTGAAGGCCGATCCGGCCACGCTCCCGGACCTGGACCGGGTGCGTACCAGCGCCACGCAGACCGTGGACAGCAGGAGCCCGATGGCCTCGGCGAGAAACGGCAGGACCGGGTGCAGGCCGAACAGGGCGCCCCCGACCATCGGCCCCACCAGTCGCGCGGTGGCGGTACGGGCCTGGAGGCGGGCGGTGGCGGTCCCCATGTCCTCGGGGGGCACGACGGTCCTCATCAGCCCGAACGCGGCGGGCCCGTAGAGGCTGCCGATGACGGCGCCCGCGCCCGCGACCAGCAGTACCAGGACCAGCGGGACGTGTCCGGTCCACACGGCCACGACCAGGGCGCCGACGACGCAGAAACTGCCCAGGTCGCACAGGCGCATCAGTCTGCGGCGCTCCACCCGGTCGGCCATCACGCCGCCGGGGAGCATGGTGATCAGGACCGCGGTGACGGACACCGTACCGATCGCACCGGCCTGCACGGCCGATCCGGTCTCGCGGAGCACGAGGAGCGGCAGGGCCAGTGCGGTCATCTGGGTGCCGAGAACGGCGAACAGCCCGCTCATCCACAGCAGTCGGAAGTCCCGGTTGTTTCGTAGCGAGGCGGCCATCGTCGGCTCCCGGTCGGTGATTCGGGGTCAGGGCTCGGGCCAAGGCGACGGCCTGGCAGTGGGGTCGGGGCCCGGTGAACGCGGGGTCCCGGCCCGGAGAATCGAGGCGGGGCGGTCTCCGTGTCACGGAGCCGCCCCGATTCGGCCGGCCGGGGCGCCACTGGGGAAGGTTCCTCCCCCGGGTGGCGCCGCGGCCCGGTCATCAGCCCTTACTGCTCCGACAGGATGAGGCTCACGGTGCTGACGCAGCTGCCGTCGACCTCGCGCTCGTGGAAGCCCGCGGTCTCCTGCAGGTCCAGAACGGAGCTGTGCGCCTCGACCTCGGGGGTCTCGTTGTCGTCGCCGGCGGGCTTGGTGTTCTCGGCCATGGTGGTCTCCATCCACTCGTATGACTCTGCGGTCCCGGTCGTTCCGGGGCGTGCCCCGGTCCTTCCGGTAGCGGCCGGCGGGTGCCTGCCGCTGACCAGAAAACTAGGAGCCCCGGCCTGGCGAACGGCTCGACGGCGGTATGGCGGCGGTATCGCGGCAGTTCACCGGGGATGGACGGGAGCGGGCCGGCGGCCGCCGGGGCCGGGAGCGGGCCGGCGGCCGCCGTCCGGCCTGCGGCCATACCGGCCCCGAACCGGATCCGGACCGCCGGCGAACCGCCCGGCGGGACGCTGTGTCCGCGCACGCGGCCGCGCGCCGCGCCCCTACGCCCGAAGGAGACGGCCGGATGGAACTCGCCGAACTCATCGGACTGCGGCCGGTCCCGGCCGGTGGAGTGCTGGTCACCCTCACCCGCCGCTGTCCGCTGCGCTGCACCCACTGCTCCACCGACTCCGGACCACAGGTGCGGGAGGAGCCGGAGTCGGACGCGCTGGAGCGGTTCGTCTCCTCGTTCACCGCCGCCGACCGGCCCGAGGTGATGATGCTGACCGGGGGCGAACCCCTGCTCCGGCCGGGCCTGGTGGCCTCGCTCGCCCGCTCCGCGCGGGCCGCCGGAACCCGGACCGCGCTGCTCAGCGGCATGTTCTTCGCCCGGTCCGGCGGACTCCCGGACCCGGTGCGGCGGGCGGTGCGCGGGCTCGACCACTTCTCCGCCAGCCTCGACCTGCCGCACGAGCGGGAGGTGCCCCGGGCCGCGGTGTTCCGCGCGGTGCGCGAGATCCGCGAGCTGGGGGTGGCGGTCAGCTTCCATCTCACCGGGACCGGGGAGGACGACGGCTATCTCGCGGACGTCACCGCGGACATCGGCCGGACCTTCGACGGCACGGTGCCGTCCCTGGTCAACGAGGTGCGGCCGTTCGGCCGGGCGGCGTCCTGGGCGCGCCCGGCCCGGACCGTGCCGGACGGCGGGGGCGCGCTGCCGTGCGCGATGGCCGCCTGGCCGGTGGTCGCCTTCGACGGCACGGTCGTGGCCTGCTGCAACCAGGACACCGTGGACCGCCGCCCCGTACCGCCCCATCTGCGGCTCGGCCATGTCGCGGTGGACGACTGGTCCGCGGTACGGGCGCGGACGCTCGGTTCGCCGCTGCTGCGTCTCGTCCGCACGGTCGGCCCGGCCCATCTGCGGCAGCGCTGGTCACCCGGCACACCGGCCGGGTCCTACTGCGGGGACTGCCGACGGCTGGGCGCGCTGCCGGAGGTGGTCGCGGCGGCCGACGCGCTGGCCTCGGGCGCCGCCGGCGCGCTCCTCGATCTGACCGCCGCCCGCCGGCAGCACGAGCAGGGTCCCGTGGCGCTGGTACGGCGTCACGGCTGCGCCGCGTACGCCGGTCTGGTGGCGGCCCCGGGCGACGGGCGGAACCCGCGTCCGGCGACACGGGACGCCGGGTCGTGAACCCGACGGCGGGGGCACCGGGACGTACCGGGGAAGCGACCGGGGCGCCGCGCCCGGCACCGGCCGCCGGACGGCCCGCCCTGGACGCCGCCGTGCGCGGCCCGGGGGCGCGCGGCGGCGGGCGCGGGCTGCCGGCCTCCGAGCGGCTGCGGGTCAAACTCGCCTTCGCCGAACCGGCGTTGCGCGCCTCGACGGCCACGCTGTGGCGGCCCGAGGGGCTGCTGCCCCGCTATCGGGCGTACCTGTGCGCGATGCACACGGTCATCCGGGCCTCCGTACCGCTGATGGAACGTGCCGCCGAACGGGCCGGGCTGCTGGCCCGTCGCGGTGATCCGCTGGGGGCGCCGCTGGCCGCCTACCTGGCCGAGCACATCCGGGAGGAGGCGGAGCACGACACCTGGCTGCTGGAGGACCTGACGGCGGCGGGCAGCGGGCCCCGGGCCGCGCTGGACCCGGTCCCCTCCCCGCTCGTCGCCTCCCTGGCGGGGGCCCAGTACTACTGGATCGAGCACCACCACCCGGTGGCGCTGCTCGGCTACATCGCGGTGCTGGAGGGACACGCCCCGGCCGCCGGACTCGCGCCCCGGCTGGCCCGCGCGACCGGACTGCCCGCCCCCGCCTTCCGCACCGTGCACGAGCACGCGCGGCTCGACGACGGCCACGCCGGCGAACTGTACGCGCTGCTCGACCGGTTGCCGCTGTCGCGGGCCCAGGAGACGGCCGTCGCCGTCAGCGCCCTGCACACCACGGACGCGCTCACCCAGTTGTTCGTCCGGCTCGGGCGCACCGGACCGGCGCCGCCGGTGCGGGGAGCCGGGCGGCCCGTCCCGAGGGAAGGCCCGACATGACCGAACCACCGGACCGGCTCGCCGTGCTGTACGGCGCCGGCTTCGCCGTCGATCTGCTCACCGACGAACAGCGCCAGGTGCTCGACGACCTCGCACCGGAGGAACTGACCGTGCTGCTCGACATCAAGAGCCGGCTCGACGCCGTGGGGCCCGAGGTGCAGGCGCACGGCGAGATCGCGGGCGGCGCCCTCTTCTGAGGACGACCGCCCCGGGTGCCGCCCGGGTCCCGCCCCGTCGGGACCCGCCACCGCGCGGCGGGCCGGTTCCCGTGACCCGGCCCGCCGCTCCGGCCGGGCCAAGCAGAGAGGAAGCCCTGATGAACTGCACCTCGTGCCGGCACGAACTGCCCGCCGCCGCACGGTTCTGCCCGTCCTGCGGCACCCCGTGCCCGTCCCCCGTCGCCGCGGCGCCGGAGGACGAACGCAAGCTGGTCACCGCGGTCTTCTGCGATCTGGTGGGCTCCACGGCGCTGTCCGGGCTGCTGGACCCGGAGACCCTGCGCACCGTGACACTGCGCTACTTCGCGGTGATGAGCGAGCGGATCGAGGCGCACGGCGGTACCCCGGAGAAGTTCATCGGCGATGCCGTGATGGCGGTGTTCGGGGTGCCGGTGATGCGTGAGGACGACGCGCGGCGGGCGCTCGCCGCGGCGCTCGGGATGCGCGAGGCGCTGGCGGAGCTGAACACCGAACTCGAAGCCACCCTGGGCATCCGGCTCGACATCCGGATCGGCGTCAACACCGGTCAGGTGGTGGCGAGTTCCGACGCCAGCACCCGGCAGGCCCTGATCTCGGGCGAGACGGTGAACGTGGCGGCCCGGCTGGAGCAGAACGCGGCGGCCGGCGAGATCCTGATCGGCCCGCAGACCCTGGAGGCCGCCGGCCCGACCGTGGTCGTGCAGGGGACGGGCCCGCTGCGGCTCAAGGGCAAGACCGACAGCGTGCACGCGTACCGTCTGATCGCGCTCGGCGCCGACGACCCGGAACTGCTGCGCCGTTTCGACGTGCCGTTCATCGGCCGCGCCGCGGAACTGGCGGCGCTGGACGAGGCGTTGGAGGGCACCGTGCGCGGGGCGGGCCCGGGGCTGGTCCGCCTCGTCGGTGACGCGGGGACCGGCAAGACCCGGCTGGCGCGCGAGTGGCTGACCGGACTCGGCGGACCCGGGCGGCCGGTCGTCGGCACCGGGCGCTGCCGCAGCTACGGCGACCACGGCACCCTGGCGCCGCTGGCCGACGCGGTACGGGAGGTGCTCGGCTCGCCCGTCGCCCGGGAGGCACTGGACGGGGTGTCCGGGCGGGACGGGGCATCCGTGGCGGACGCGCGGGCGCTGCTGCGCGGCGGTCTGCTGCACGACGGCACGCCCAACGCCCCGTTCGAGGACATGTGCGCCGCGCTGATCACGGTGCTGTCCCGGACCGCGGGGCGGCGGCCGGTCCTGCTGGTCCTCGACGACTGGCACTGGGCCGAGCCGCTGCTGGTGCGGGCGGTGAACCGGCTGGCCGGGCCGCTCGGCCGGGCGGGCGGACTCATCGTGTGTCCGGGCCGCCCGGACGGGCCCCCGGCCGGGGGTGGGGCGCAGATCCTGCCGCTCACCGGACTGCCGCGCGCGGAGGCAGCCCTGCTGGCCCGCGAACTGACCCGGCCCGGCACGGGCACCGCCCCGGACGGCACCGCCCCGGCCGCGCCCGACGCGTACGACCGTGATCTGTACGACCGGGCCGAGGGCAACCCGCTCTACCTGGAGCAGCTCCTCGTCCCCACGGGCCCGGCGCCGCAGGGTGCGCGCCCCGCGCGGGGCGCGGCGCTGCCGCCGACCCTCCAAGCGCTGCTCGGTGCCCGGATCGGCGCGCTGGAGCGGGCCGAACGCACCACCCTGGACCTGGCCGCGGTCGTCGGCCGGGACTTCACCGCACCGGAACTCGTCCGGCTGACCCGGGCGGCACGCGAGACGGAGGGCGCGGCCCGCACCGCCCCGGCCGCCCGCTCCGACGCGTCCGCACCGGACGACGACCGCGGCCGGGTCGCCGGCGCGCTGGCCCGGCTGTGCGGGCGCCGGCTGGTCGAGACCGCGCCCGGCGGCGAACCGGGCGCCGGACGGCACCGGTTCAGCAGCGGTCTGGTCCAGGAGGTGGCGTACGCCTCCCTGTCGAAGCGGGCCAAGGCCGAGCGGCACGCCTGGGCCTCCGAGCTGCCCAGCGTGACGGCGGCGGGCGAGGCGGCGGTCGGCGGGCACCTGGAGCGGGCGTACCGGTACCGCACCGAGCTCGGCCTGGCCGACGACCGGGCCGCCGCGCTGCGGGTCCGGGCCGCCGCCGCGCTCGGCGCGGCCGGTGCGCAGGCCCTGGCCCGTTCCGATCTGCACTGGGCCCAGGGCCTGTTGGAGCGTGCCGCGGATCTGCACCCGGCCGGTGATCCGGCCGCGGCGCCGGTGCTGCGGCGGCTCGGCGAGGTGCGCCTCGCACTCGGCCGTTCCGAGGAGGGGGAGCGGCTGCTGCGGCAGGTGCTGGCCATCGGGACCGCGCCGGTGGAGGCCGCGCACGCCCGGCTCGCGCTGGCGGTGCTGGACCCGGCCTCGGTGAGCGTGTCGGCCACGGCCCGGTCGGTGCTGCCGCTCTTCGAGTCCGCCGGGGACTGGGTCGGGCAGGCGCGGGCCCGGCTGCGGCTCGCACAGCGCCTGCAACTGGCCGGCCGGCACGAGGAGGCCGACCGCGACCTGACCCTGGCCCTGGACCACGCGGTGCGGGCCGAGGCCGAGCCGGAGCGGGCGGCGGCGCTCGGGGCCATCGGGATCTCGCTGTGGCGCGGCCCGGAGCCGGTGCCGGTCGCGGTGACCCGCTGCCGTGACCTGCTCGCCGCGCACGGCGCCGGCCGCCCCGCCGTACGGACCACGCTGAACTGTCCGCTGGCCGTGCTCCACGCGCTGCACGGCCGGGCGGACCGGGCCGGGGAGTGCCTGGCCGAGGCGGAACGGCTGGCCGACGAGCTGGGGTACGCGGAGGCGGAGGTCTTCCTGCCGGTGTTCCGGGCGACGGTCGAGGCGCTGCTCGGGCGCACCGGACCGGCCCTGGAGCTGCTCGTCGGGGCGGACCGTGCGGCGGAGCGCGGCGGGGCCCGGTCCATGCGACCGGCCATCGCGCTGGAGGCGGCGCGGCTGCTGCTCGACGACGGCCGGCCGGACGGCGCCGGTCCGTGGCTCGAAGGGGTCGGCGCGTCGCGCTCGCTGCCGCACGCGGACCGGGTGGACCTGGCGGGACTGCGGGCCCGGCTGGCGGCGGGGGCCGGGGACGCGGAGGGGGCCCTGCGCCACGCGGACCGCGCCGTGCGGGACTCCCTGCTGACCGACTCCCCGCTGGTGCGGGCCACCGCGTCGCTGGACCGGGCACGGACGCTGGCGCTGCTGGGCGACGCGGCGGGCGCGGCGGCGGCGGCGCGGGAGGCCCGGGAAGGGTTCGCGGAGAAGGGACATCTGCCGGGCGAGCGGTGGGCCGCGCGGCTCGCCGCGGGAGCGGCGGCGGCCACGACGGAGATGAGCTGAGGGATGACGATCACGGACACGGCACCGGGGCCGGGACTGACCTGGAGTCTGCGCGGACGCGGACCCGACGACGTGACGGTCCTCGCGGACCCGGGCCCCGGGCACGGTGCCGGGACCGTACCGGGCACCGGGCGGGGCGTGCGGGTCTGCGTGGTGGACTCGGGCGTCGAGCGCGACCATCCGGGCGTCGGCCCGGTCGCGGGGTCATGGGTGGTGGTCAAAGACCCGGAGACGGGCGGGACCGAGGTGCGGCCGACCGGCACCGGGGACTCCTGCGGACACGGCACCGCCTGCGCGGGCATCATCCGGCGGACCGCCCCGGAGTGCGAACTGCACAGCGTGCGGGTGCTGGGCGAGCGGTTCTCCGGCACCGGGGACGTGCTGCTGGCCGGGCTGCGCTGGGCGGTGGAGCAGGGGTTCGACGTGGTGAACCTGTCGTTGTCCACCACCCGCGCACGGTTCGCCGAGGAGCTGCACGCGCTGGCCGACCACGCCTACTTCAACCGCACGGTCGTCGTCGCCTCGGCGCACAACTCCCCGGTGGAGAGCTATCCGTGGCGGTTCGCCTCGGTGATCTCCGTGGGCAGCCACCAGGAGGAGGACCCGGAGCTGCACCTCTACAACCCCGACCCGCCGGTGGAGTTCTTCGCCCCCGGCCAGAACGTGACGGTGCCCTGGCTGGGCGGCACCTCGATCCGTACCACCGGGAACAGCTTCGCCACCCCGTACATCAGCGGGCTGTGCGCGCGGCTGCTCTCGGCCCATCCGAGGATGACGGCCTTCCAGCTCAAGAACGCCCTCTATCTCTCCGCGGCCAACGTGCGGTTCGGTCCGCGGCTTCCCACCCCGGCAGGAGAGGTCTGTGATGACTCCGAGAACTGAATCAGTGTCCGCCGCGGGCACGGTGCCGTCGGCGGATCCGCACCGGCGCGAGCTCCTCCAGTCCGTCGTCGACGTGGCCCGTGCGATCTTCGGCGCGGCGGCCAGCTCGGTCTTCCTGCTGGACGAGGAGGCGGACGAGCTGGTCTTCCAGGCGGTCTCCGGCCGGGGCGAGGAGTTCCTGGTGGGCCGCCGGTTCCCGGCCGGCCGCGGGATCGCGGGCTGGGTGGCGACGTCCGGCGAACCGATGGTGGTGGACGACCTCACCACGGACACCTCGTTCGACCGTGCGCTCGCCGAGTCCACCGAGTTCGTGCCCAGTGCCCTGATGGCGGCCCCGCTGATCAGCGACGGCCGGGTGCTCGGTGTGCTGGAGGTGCTCGACCCGTCGCCCCGCGCCCGCACGGACATCCGGGAACTGGACCTGCTCGCCATGTTCGCCCGGCAGGCCGCCGCGGCGTTGCGGATGGCGGAGTACGCCCCCTCCGGCGCGGGTGGTCCGGAGCCGGGCGGGCGGCTGGGGCCCCGGCAGCGGGCGGACGCGTTGAGGCTGCTGGATAGTCTGGAGCAGCTGCTCCGGGAGCCCTGCTGAGGCCGGGCCGGAAGGGCGGCAGGACGACGACGGAAGGACCACGCACGTGAAGCTCGCTTTCTCGACCCTCGGAGTCCCCGGCATGCCGGTCGCCGATGTCGTCCGGCTCGCAGCCGGACACGGCTACCAGGGGGTGGAGCTGCGCGCCCACCCCGAGGAGCCGGTGCATCCGGGCCTGGACTCGGCCGAACGGGCCGCTGTCGTCGAGGAGTTCGGGAAGGGCGGCGTCGAGATCCTGACCGTCGCCGGGTATGTCCGGGCCGCCGCCGAGGGCGAGGACGCGCCCGTGCTGGAGGAGCTGGCCGGGCTGGTGGACCTGGCGCACGACCTGGGCGCGCAGAACGTCCGGGTCTTCCCGGGCGGCGGCGGCCAGGACCCCGCCGTGGCCGACGCGACCGCCGCCCGGCGGCTGGCCGCCGCCGCCGAGCACGCCACCGACCAGGGCGTACGCATCCTGCTGGAGACCCATGACTCGCACCGGGCCGGTGTCGATGTGGCCCGGGTCGTCGGGACGGTCGGGCACGGGCAGATCGGCGCGCTGTGGGACATCATGCACACCTGGCTGGCGGGCGAGGAGCCGGCCGCGAGCCATGCGGTGCTGGCCCCGCACCTGGGCTACGTACAGGTGAAGGACATCGCGTCGGCGGAGGACACGGAGCCGTTGGCGCTGGGGGCCGGGGTGCTGCCGCTGGGGGCCTGCCTGGACACGCTGGACCCGGACAGCTGGGTCTGCTGGGAGTACGAGAAGCGCTGGCACCCGGGGGCGGCGGAGCTGCCCGGGCTGCTGGACGCCGGGCGGGAGCACCTGTTGCGGCTGGGCGCGCCCAAGCAGTAGGCGGCACGCGGCTGATTCAGGCGGCCCGTGCCACCTCCGGCTCCGGCGTCCTCGGTGCCGGGGTGGGCGGGCGGCGCGTCCCCGCCAGTGAGGTGAGGGCCACCCCGCCGACCAGCAGCGCTGCCGCGCACCACCGCAGCGGGCTCACCGACTCGCCCAGCAGCAGCGCGGCCGAGGACATCCCGAAGACCGGGACGAGCAGGGTGAACGGGGCCACCGAGGAGGCCGGGTGGTGGCGCAGCAGGAAGCCCCAGGCGCCGAAACCGAAGACGGTGGTGATCCAGGCGACGTAGACGATGATCCCGGCGCCGCTCCAGTCCAGCGCGGCCAGCGCCTCCTTGTCGCGGTCCCAGCCCTCGAAGAGGAGAGAGAGGCCGAGCAGCGGGAGGACGGGCACGGTCGAGACCCACACCATGAAGTTGAGCGAGTCGGGCGGGGCGGCCTTGCGGGTCAGTACGTTGGACACGCCCCAGCAGGCCGCCGCCGCGATCACCAGGACGAAGGCGAGCACAGGGCCGCCCGAGCCCTCGTCGACCGCCGCGACCCCGATGCCCGCGAGGGCCACCCCCATCCCCAGCGCCCTCACCTTTCCCGGGCGTTCACCGAGGGCGACGGCGGCGAAGAGGGCCGTGAAGACCGCCTGGACCTGGAGCACGAGGGACGAGAGGCCGGCGGGCATGCCGCGGTCCATGCCGATGAAGAGCAGGCCGAACTTCGCCACCCCGAGGACCAGTCCGACGCCCACGATCCACTTCCACGCGACCTTGGGCCGGCCGACGAGGAACACCGCGGGCAGTGCGGCGACCAGGAAGCGCAGGGCGGAGAAGAGCAGCGGCGGGAAGTGCCCGAGGCCCAGCTCGATGACGACGAAATTGACACCCCAGACGGCGGCCACCAGGGCGGCCAGGGCGATGTGGAGGGGACGCATGGACCGAGGATCACCCGGGCCGACCATGTAGCACCAGCGCGGATTTCTTCATGGTGGAATTGAGCGTTGCTGATGAATCACCATGAATGGCACAGGAGGTCCGGTGCTCGATCTGGCCCGGCTGCGCGCCCTGCACGCCGTCTTCGTCCACGGCTCCGTCGCGGGGGCCGCCGCCGCGCTCGGCTACACCCCGTCGGCGGTCTCGCAGCAGATCACCAAGCTGGAGCGGGAGACCCGTACGACGCTGCTCGAACGGCGCGGGCGCGGGGTCGCGCTGACCGAGGAGGCGCTCCATCTGGCGGCGGCGGCGCAGCAGTTGCTGGCGATCGTGGAGCGTGCCGAGACCTCGCTGGAGGAGCGCAGGGGGCTGCCGACCGGGCGGCTGTCGATCGGCGCGTTCGCCTCCGCGGCGCGCGGGCTGCTGCCCGGGGTGCTGGCGGAGCTGGACCGGGACCACCCGGCCCTGGACGTCCGGATGACCGAGGTCGATCCCCATCTCTCGGTCGACCTGGTGGCCAAGGGCGTGATCGATCTGGCGGTCGCGCACGACTGGGACATCGCCCCGCTGCCCGCCCCCGAGGGTGTGGCGCAGGCGGTGATCGGTGACGACCACTGCGATCTGCTGGTGCCCGAGGGGCACGGCCTGGCCGGGCGGGAGGCGGTGCGGCGCGAGGAGCTGGCGGGCGAGCGGTGGATCTGCCAGCCGCCGGGGACGGTCTGCCACGACTGGCTCGTACGGACGTTGCGGGCGGCGGGCCACGAGCCGGACATCCGCCACCAGGCGGAGGAGAACCACACCCAGCTGGCGCTGCTGGCCGCCGGCCTGGGGGTCGCGCTGATCCCGCGCCTGGGGCGGGGGCAGCTGCCGTCGGGAGTGGTGGCGGTGCCGCTCGATCCCGTGCCGGTGCGGCGGCTGTACGCGCTGTGGCGCACGGAGGCGGCCCGGCGGCCCGCGATCACGGCGGCGGTCTCCGCGCTGCGGGCGCACGGCGCCGCGGTGGGGCTGGGGCAGGACTGAGGCGGGCCGGGGCCGGCTCCGGGACGGTCTCTGCCGCGCCGGACGTGCTCAAAACGGTCCGGACCCTTGACCGGAAGTTATTTTCTGGATATCCGTGCTCCTTGGAAGTTTCTTTCACCACCCCTCGTCCCCGAGTACGGCCGAAGGAGCTCACGTGCACCACCGCACCTCCAGACGCACCCTCCTCACCGCCACCGCCGCGACGGCAGTCGCCGCCGTCACGGGCGCGGGCCTCGCGCCCGGCGCGGTCGCCGCCCAGCGGTCCGCGAGCAGCGGACACAGCGGCGGACAGCAGAACTCAGCCGCCTCCACCAAGCGCCTCAAGCGGATCATCTCCGGGATGACCCTGGAGGAGAAGGTCGGGCAGCTCTTCGTGATGCGGGTGTACGGGCACTCCGCCACCGAACCCGACCAGGCCGACATCGACGCCAACCTGGCCGAGATCGGGGTCCGCACGGCCGCCGAGATGATCGCCAAGTACCACGTCGGCGGGATCATCTACTTCGCCTGGGCGCACAACACCCGTGACCCGCACCAGATCGCCGACCTCTCCAACGGCATCCAGCGCGCCGGTCTCGCCGGTCCCACCCCGCTGCCGCTCCTCGTCTCCACCGACCAGGAGCACGGCATCGTCTGCCGGGTCGGCGAGCCCGCCACCCTGATGCCGGGCGCGATGGCGCTGGGCGCGGGCGGTTCGCGCTCCGACGCCCGTCGGGCCGGACAGATCGCGGGCGCCGAACTGGCCGCGATCGGCATCAACCAGAACTACGCCCCGGACGCCGACGTCAACGTCAACCCGGCCAACCCGGTGATCGGCGTACGTTCCTTCGGCTCCGACCCGCAGTCCGTGGCCGGCATGGTCGCCGCGCAGGTGAAGGGGTATCAGAGCAGCAACATCGCCTCGACGGCCAAACACTTCCCGGGCCACGGCGACACCAGCACCGACAGCCACACCGGTCTGCCCGTCATCAACCACACCCGGGAGCAGTGGGCCGAGCTGGACGAGCCGCCGTTCCGGGCCGCGATCGCCGCGGGCATCGACTCGATCATGACCGCGCACATCGTGGTCCCGGCGCTGGATCCCGCCGGGGACCCGGCGACGCTGTCCCACCCGATCCTCACCGGCATCCTGCGCGAGGAGCTCGGCTACGACGGTGTCGTGGTGACCGACTCGCTCGGCATGGAGGGGGTGCGGACGAAGTACGGCGACGACCGCGTGCCGGTCCTCGCCCTCAAGGCCGGCGTCGACCAGCTGCTCAACCCGCCGAGCCTGGAGGTCTCCTGGAACGCCGTCCTGGAGGCCGTGAAGAGCGGTGAGATCAGCGAGAGCCGGATTGACGAATCGATCCTGCGCATCCTGCGGCTCAAGACGAAGCTCGGGCTGTTCGACAAGCCGTTCGTCAGCCACTCGGGGGTGGACCGCACCGTCGGCACCCGGGCGCATCTCGCCGCCGCCGACCGGATCGCCGAGCGCACCACCACTCTGCTCGCCAACGACGGCGCGGTGCTGCCGCTCTCCCGCCGCTCCCACCGGAAGCTGCTCGTGGTCGGCGCCGATCCCGCCTCCCCGTCCGGCACCACCGGTCCGCCGACCACCACGCTGGCCACCGCCTTCGGCGAACTCGGGTACGTGGCGACCGCGCTGTCCACCGGCACCGCCCCCGCCAAGGCGAAGATCGACGAGGCGGTGGCGGCCGCGCAGGGCAAGGACGCGGTGGTCGTGGCGACGTACAACGTCTCGGCGACCAGCTCGCAGCGCACCCTGGTGAGCGCGCTGGCGGCCACCGGCATCCCGGTGATCACGGTGGCGATCCGCAATCCGTACGACGTCGCCCAGCTGGCCGGGACCGGGTTCGCGGCGAACCTGGCCACGTACTCCTGGACCGATGTCGAACTGCGGGCCGCCGCCCGGGTGATCGCGGGCCGCGCCGAGCCGCGGGGCACCCTGCCGGTCCCGGTGCAGCGCGCGGACGATCCGGCCCGGGTGCTGCACCCGGTCGGCTACGGGCTGACGTACTAGACAGCGAGCACGGAGGGGCCGGGCGCGCGGCGCCCGGCCCCTCCGCGTGCGGAACGGCTACGGGCGCGGCCCGCGCTCGTCGCGCACGTCCCGCTCGTCGAGCCGTGCGTCGAACTTCGCGAGCGGCTTCGCCTTCGCCGGGTCGTCCCGCACGGCGGCCGGGGCGACGCCCGCCCAGCGCAGGATGGCCGCGGTGGCCTTCGCCCTGTTCTCCTCGGCGAGCCCGGCCACGCTCGCCCCGTGGTTGCCGCCGGGCACGGTCATGACGTAGCTGTCACGGGAGCCCGCGCCGGGCCGGAAGCGCTCCGCGCCCCACGGGTCGTTCTGCCCGTACACGTACAGCATCCGGTCGGCGTGGTGCTTCACCCATGTGTCGACGTCGCGCATCACCGACGGCTGGAACTTCATCGGGATGGAGCGCGGCACGAAGGTGCGTGGCGGCTGGTATCCGTACCGGCTGAGTCCGCCGAGCCACGGCTGGCGGATGTTCGGCGAACCGAGCTGGGTGCCCGCCTGGTAGTAGTACGGGGTGTACCGCTCCAGACCCTGGTCGGTGTAGGTGGAGAACCCGGAGACCGAGTCGACGGAGTCCCAGATCGCCTGGTCGGTGGCAGAGGCGGCGTCGGCCGGGATCGCCTCGCAGTCGGAGACCAGGCTGTACTGCCAGAACGCCCAGACGTAGTCCATGACGACGGCCTCGTACGCCTTGTCGAGCGAGCCGGTGGTGGCGAAGGTGTAGCCGCCCTCGGCCGCGTACTCCCGGTACTTCTTCTCCAGCGGCTCACGGCGCACCAGTGCCTCGCGCTGGACGGCGTTCACCCGGTCGCGGCACTCCTTGGTGCCCACGTTCTCGAAGAACCGGTCGTAGGCCGAATCCTCCTTGTCGACCACGTCGTTGGGCGCGACGTACGCGACGACGCCGTCCATGTCCTCGGGGTAGTAGCGCTCGTAGTACGTGGCCGTCATGCCGCCCTTGGAGACGCCGGTGGTCAGCCAGTTCTCGGTGTAGATCCGCTTCAGCGCGGTGAAGACGCGGTGCTGGTCGCTCGCGGCCTGCCGGATGTCGAGCTTGGACCAGTCGGCGGGCGCGGGGCGGGAGGGGGTGAAGTAGCGGTACTCCAGGGAGACCTGGTTGCCGTCGACGATCCGGGTCGGCTCGGCGCGGCCGGGGTTCGTGGAGACGTTGTATCCGCTGGTGGAGAAGACCGTCGGGCGGGACGTGTCCTTATGCAGCAGGGTGATGCGCTGCTGGAAGGTGCCCTTGGACGGGTGCCGGTGATCGACCGGCTGGGTGTAGTTGAGGACGAAGAAGCGGTAGCCCGCGTAGGGCTTCTCCTCGATGAGGCTCATCCCGGGGATGGCCAGGATGCGGTCCTTGATGTCCGTGCTCGCGCCGCTCTCCGCGGCCGTGCTCAGGTACGCGGCCGGGTCCGCGGCGGTGGCCGCCCCGGCCGAGGCGCCCGTCGCGCCCACTGTGCCGATGAGCACCGCGAGCGACAGGAACCCTCTGAACGCCTTGCGCATACGCCCTCCCCAGGAGTCACAACAGTCGTCGTGAACCTAGCGGGACGACACCTGTGCCGCCAGACCCGGCCGCCACGGCAGAACCGCGTGTCCGGGCCCGTGGGTCAGCAGAGAATCCAGCCCGTGGAGCCCGACTTCCCCGAGATGCTGGCCGAGGCCCTGACGCACCGGTTGAGCGCGTGGACCGTCACCGGACCGGCCTGCTGGGTGTATGTGCCGCTGTCGACGACGGGGTTGCCGCCGCGTGCCTGGATCGTCACGGACATCGGCCGGCGCGAACCCGGCTTCTTGGCGACCGCTGTCGCGCAGGCGTAGGAACGGTTCTTGTAGACGCGCAGCTCGCCGGTCTTGAACGGGACCGTCTTCGCGGGGCGCCCGGCGCAGGCCGTCGCGGCGTCGGCCCGGCCGGCCGCGGGGCCGCCGAGCACCAGGCCGAGGGCGGCCACCAGCGGCAGGACGACCGAGCACATCAGCATCCGGCGGCCGCTTCCGTTTCCCCCTCCACCACCCCCCGAATCGGCCGATTCGACCTTTCCGGGTTTTTCCGGACCTTTGATCACCAGCAACCCCATCACCAGTCGAACGCTTACACCCTTGCTCGGCGCATACGCATACATGCGTACGACGCAGGAGGCCATCCGGAGGTTGCATCCGGCGCGCTCCGCACCCGGCGCAACCGAACCGCCACAGCATGACTCCCACTGGACAGAGCCACACGAAAGGCAGGAACTGTCATGCTCCGACTCCGCAACGCACAGGACCCCCGCGGCCGACGCCTCATCGGCCGGACGCTGCTCGCCTCCGCTCTCCTCACCGCCGTCGCCACGGTTCCCGCGGTCGCGGCGGCGACCCCGCAGGAACCGCGGAGCCCGGCGGCCGCGTCGGCGCGCAATGACCTCGGCGTCTCCGCCCACCAGCAGGTCGCCCACTTCTACGGCGCCTACATCGACGCCGTCTCCGCCGAGGACGGCGCCCGGCTCGCCACCGCCCTGAAGGCCTTCTACCTGACCCCTCGTCTGCGCTCCGAACTGAGCACCTGGGAGCGGCGCAACCACGCGGACGGGGTGCTCCGTGCCCAGAACACCCCGATCGCCTTCCGGGTCACCCCGGACGACAGCGCCGCCGGCCACACCTGGTCGACGGTGCGGCTCACCTGGAGCGGCGGCAAGCACCCCACGTACTCGTACCTGACCGTGCGTTCGGACCTGCGGACCGGGAAGATCTCCGAAATCGGCCGGTGACCCGGCGGGCGGGCCCGCCGCTCACACCCCGGCGGGCTCGTCCTCCCCGATGAAGGTGCGCCACAGCACGGCGTAGTGGCCGTCCCTGGCCAGGAGTTCGTCGTGCGTGCCGTCCTCGACGACCCGGCCGTGGTCCATCACCACGACCCGGTCGGCGCGGGCGGCCGTGGTCAGCCGGTGGGCGACGACCAGGGTGGTGCGGCGGCCGGTGAGCCGGTCGGTCGCCTGGTTGACCAGGGCCTCGGAGGCCAGGTCCAGGGAGGCGGTCGCCTCGTCGAGCAGCAGGATGTCCGGATCGACGAGTTCGGCGCGGGCCAGCGCGATCAGCTGGCGCTGACCGGCCGAGAGGTTGCGGCCCCGCTCGGCGACCTCGTGCAGATAGCCGCCGTCCAGGGTGGCGATCATGTCGTGGGCGCCGACCGCCCGCGCCGCCGCCTCCACCTCGGCGTCACCGGCCTCGGGACGCCCGTAGGCGATGGCGTCGCGGACCGTGCCCGCGAAGAGGTACGCCTCCTGCGGCACGACTCCGAGCCGGTGCCGGTACGCGGTGAGGTCCAGGCGGCGCAGATCGGTGCCGTCCGCCGTGACCCGGCCGCCCGTCGGGTCGTAGAACCGGGCGACGAGCTTGACGAGGGTGGACTTCCCCGCGCCGGTCTCGCCGACGAACGCGACCGTCTGGCCGGCCGGTATCCGCAGGTCGACGCCGGTGAGGGCCTCCTCGGCGTCGTCGCCGGAGCCGTACGCGAAGGTCACGTCCTCGAAGGCGATCTCGCCGCGCAGCGACAGCACGTCCAGCGGTTCGTCCGCGGCGTCGGTGGAGGTCGGCTCGCGCAGCAGCTCCTGGATGCGGCCGAGGGAGACGGTGGCCTGCTGGTAGCCGTCGAAGACCTGGGAGAGCTGCTGCACCGGGGCGAAGAACAGGTCGATGTAGAGGAGGTAGGCGACCAGCGCACCGGTGGTGAGCGTGCCGTTGTCGACCCGGCCGGCGCCGACGATCAGGACGGCGGCCGCGGCCACCGAGGACAGCAGCTGCACGAACGGGAAGTAGACCGAGATCAGCCACTGGCCGCGGACCCGGGCCTCGCGGTAGTGGTCGCTGCGCTCCGCGAACCGGCCGGCGCCGTCGGCCTCGCGGCGGAAGGCCTGCACGATCCGCAGCCCGGAGACGGACTCCTGGAGGTCGGCGTTGACCACGCTGATGCGTTCACGGGCCAGCTCGTACGCCTTCACGCTCTTGCGGCGGAAGAAGAACGTTCCGACGACCAGCACCGGCAGCGTCGCGAAGACGACGAGGGCCAGCTGCACGTCGAGGACCAGCAGCGCGACCATGATGCCGAAGAAGGTGACGACGGAGACGAAGGCCGTGACCAGTCCGGTCTGCAGGAACGTCGACAGCGCGTCCACGTCCGTCGTCATCCGGGTCATGATCCGGCCGGTCAGCTCGCGCTCGTAGTAGTCCAGGCCGAGCCGCTGGAGCTGCGCGAAGATCTTCAGCCGCAGTGAGTACAGCACCCGTTCACCCGTGCGGCCCGTCATCCGGGTCTCGCCGATCTGGGCGGCCCACTGCACGAGGACGACCACGAGGGCCAGCGCGGAGGCCGCCCAGACGGCACCGAGTGCCAGCTGCGAGACGCCCTGGTCGATGCCGTGCCGGATCAGCACCGGCAGCAGCAGACCGGCGCCCGCGTCGATCGCGACCAGTACCAGGCTCACCAGCAGCGGCAGCCCGAAGCCGCGCAGCAGCCTGCGCAGCCCGTAGGAGTCCTCGGCGCCGACGGCCCGTGCCTCGTCGATGCCGGGGGTGTCGGTGGCGGGCGGCAGCGCCTCGACCTGGGCGAGCAGCTCGGGGGTGGCGGGCATGCCTGCCGCGCCGGTGTCGCGCGGCTCCTCCTTGCGGACCCACAGGTGGGGGCTGATGCCGCGCTCGGCGTCGAACTCGGCGTCCAGCTCCTCCTGGAGCGCGCGCTCGTCCTCGGGGGTCGTGTCGGCTGCGGGCGTGAGCCGGTGGTGTCCGGGCGAGGTGCCGCCCAGCTCGTCGGGGTCGGTGAGCAGCCGCCGGTAGAGCGGGGAGCGGCGCTCCAGCTCCTCGTGGGTGCCGATGTCGGCGAGCCGGCCGTTCTCCAGGACGGCGATCCGGTCGGCGAGGCCGAGGGTGGAGCGGCGGTGGGCGATCAGCAGGGTGGTCCGCCCGGCCATCACCTGGCGCAGCGCCTCGTGGATCTCGTGCTCGACGCGGGCGTCGACGGCGGAGGTGGCGTCGTCGAGGAGGAGCAGCCGGGGGTCGGTGAGGATGGCGCGGGCGAGCGCGACGCGCTGGCGCTGGCCTCCGGAGAGGGTGAGTCCGTGCTCGCCGACCTTGGTGTCGTAGCCCTCGGGAAGGTCCGCGATGAACCGGTCGGCCTGGGCGGCGCGGGCGGCCTCCTCGATCTGCTCCTGGGTGGCGTCGGGGAAGCCGTAGGCGATGTTGGCGCGGACGGTGTCGGAGAACAGGAAGCTGTCCTCCGGTACGAGGCCGATGGCGGCGCGCAGGGACGCGTGGGTCAGCTCGCGGACGTCGTGGCCGCCTACCAGGACGGCGCCGTGCGTCACGTCGTAGAAGCGGGGCAGCAGCAGCGAGACGGTGGACTTCCCGCTGCCGGAGGCGCCGACGACGGCGACGGTCTCGCCGGGCTCGATGGTCAGCGAGAAGCCGTCGAGGACGGGGCGCTCCTCGTCATAGCCGAACCGTACGTCGTCGAACTCGACGCTCGCGGGGGCGTCGGCCGGGAGTTCCCTGGTGCCGTCCTTCATGGTCGGCTCGGTGTCGATGAGTTCCAGTACGCGCTCGACGCCGGCCCTGGCCTGCTGTCCGACGGTGAGGACCATGGCGAGCATCCGGACCGGGCCGACGAGCTGGGCGAGGTAGGTGGAGAACGCCACGAACGTACCGAGGGTGATCTCGCCCCGGGTGGCGAGCCAGCCGCCGAGGGCCAGCATCGCGACCTGGCCGAGCGCGGGGACGGCCTGGAGGGCGGGGGTGTAGCGGGAGTTCAGCCGTATCGTCCGCAGCCGCCCGGCGAACAGCTTCCGCCCGACCTCGCGCAGCTTGCCGGTCTCCTGCTCCTCCTGCCCGAACCCCTTGACGACCCGGACCCCGGAGACGGCCCCGTCGACGACTCCGGCGACGGCGGCGGCCTGCCCCTGGGCGTACCAGGTGGCGGGGAAGAGCCGGGAGCGGGAGCGGCGGGCGATGAACCAGAGGGCGGGGGCCACGGCTATCGCGACCAGGGTGAGCAGCGGCGAGAGCCACGCCATGATCACCAGGGAGATGATGAAGAGCAGGACGTTCCCGATCGTCATCGGGAGCATGAACAGGAGTCCCTGGATCAGCTGGAGGTCGCTGGTGGCGCGCCCGACGACCTGCCCGGTGGACAGCTCGTCCTGCCGCTTCCCGTCGAGGCGGGTGATCGTTCCGTACATCTCGGTACGGAGGTCGTGCTGCACGTCGAGGGCGAGCCGGCCGCCGTAGTACCGGCGGATGTACGTGGACACGTACACCAGCGCGGCGGCGACCACGAGGAGCCCGGTCCAGACGGCGAGGGACCGCGTGTGGCCGACGACGACGTCGTCGATGATCACCTTGGTGATCAGCGGGACGAGCGCCATCACCGCCATGCCCGCGAGCGAGGAGCCGAGCGCCAGCAGCACGTTGCGCCGGTAGCGCCATGCGTAGCCGCACAGCCGCCGGGCCCATCCCGGGGCCTGCGTCACGCTCTGTACGTCCCCTGCGTCCGTCACCGGTGCCTCCCGTCAGACATGCTCTACCGGAAGGCACCAACGCGGTGGGCAGCGGATTTCATCCCGCTGTCACAAAAGACGGGCCCCCGGTCGTAGGCCGGTGCGACGTCCTGCCTACGACCTGCGTACGCCGTCCGCGGCCGGGCTACGACCGCGGCGTCGCGGTGAGCATCCGTACCGCCGGGGCCTCCGGTACCGCGGGCACCGCTTCCTGCGGGGCGGCGGGCGGGGCGATGGTGGAGGTCGTCTTCGCGGCGACGGCCGGGTTGAGGTCCTTGTGCACGGCGCGGGCGACGGCCTGGATGGTGTTGATGCCGTCGTTCATCGTCTTGTTGTCCTGCGTGAGCACGGTGATCCCGTAGTCGTGCCCCTTGCCGGTGAAGGCGCCGATGCTGTGCACCCGCCAGCCGTGGGTGGCACGCGGCAGCCAGCCGTTCTTGACCTGGACGGTCACCCCGGACGGGGCTCCGGCGGGCGTGCCCCAGCGCTGCGAGGAGACGACCTTCTTCATCAGCCCCAGCTCGTAGGAGCGCGCGTTGTCGCTCAGCACGGAGTTCTTGGCGGTCAGCAGCGTCAGCAGCCGCAGCTCGTCCTGGGCGGTGATCCGGGTCAGCCCCCAGTAGCCACCGGAGCCGGGCACCGTGTGCGTCATCCCGGCGGCCTTGAGGAACGCCTTGACCTTGGTCACCCCGAGCTGCTTCCACAGGCTGGTGGTCGCGTTGTTGTCGGACTTGGTGATCATGGCGGTGGCGAGGTCGATCTCGCGCTGGGTGAGATAGCGGTTGTGCTTCTTGTTGTCCCAGAGCAGCGTCGCCAGCACGGTCGCCTTCACGACGCTGGCGGAGTCGTACGTGCTGGTCGCCCGCAGGGAGCAGCTGGTCCTGGTCGTGCGGTCGTAGAGCGCCACGGCCGTCGTCGACTTCCGGCCCTTGAGCGCGGCGGTGATGTCCTTCGACAGCTTGGCGGCGAGCCCCGCCTTCCCGGACGTGCAGCTCACCGTCGGCGTCGCCGCGGCGGCGGGCGCGGCGCCGAGCGCCACCGGTGCGAGCACGCCCGCGGCGAGCACGACGGATATCGCGCCGCGCGCACGGCGCGATATGTGGGATCCAGGCATGAGGCTTTCCCCGTTTTCTGAGTCATGTGTGCGGGCGCGCCCCCTGCACGCCCGAAAGGAATGACTCCCTGGCGTACGAAAAGTTGTACGAGGCACGAGTCATGTGACGGGGTTGTGACGCCCGGGGCGCGGACGGCACCGCCCCGGCGCCTGCCCCAGCAGAGTTCGG
>NZ_JBSFBQ010000058.1:0-42664 GCF_053593015.1 Streptomyces sp. NPDC002403
TGTGCCGGTTGCCTGCGGGAACCTGGACGCACGGTCCCCGCCGGCGGCCGGTTCCGGTGCCCTGAGCCGTTCGTCCGTTACCCCCATGACGTCTGCTGTGTCTGTTGGCGTGTCCTGGCTGGCGCTGTAATGGCCGGTGGCGGGGTCGTGGTAGAGCGGGAACCCGCGTACCCCGTCACCCTCCGGCCCCACCTCCGGCCCCACCTCCGGCCCCATCTCCGGTTCTGCTGCTGGTTCTGTTTCCGGTCCGGTGTGTTCCCCGGACCGGGAACCAGAAAGGCATCTCCCGATGCACCACGCTCTGATCGTCGCCCGGATGGCCCCGGGTTCGGCGCCGGACATCGCCGATCTGTTCGCGGCCTCCGACAGCGGCGAACTGCCGCACCTCGTCGGCGTCACCAGGCGCAAGCTCTTCCAGTTCGGCGACGTGTATCTGCACCTGATCGAGTCGGAGAACCCGCCCGGCCCCGAGATCGCGAAGGTGACCGGGCACCCGGAGTTCAAGGACATCAGCGAGAAGCTCACCGCCTATGTGAGCGCGTACGATCCGCAGACCTGGCGCAGTCCCAAGGACGCCATGGCCCACGAGTTCTACCGGTGGGAGCGCGGCACCCCCGCCTGAGACCGGCGATCGCCCCGGGTCCGGCCTTCCGGCCGGACCCGGGGCGATCTGACGTCGTGCCGGGGAGCGGTGATCAGCCGGGGACCACGCACTCGAAGGCGTGGAGGTAGGCGTTGACCGGGACGACGTCACCGAGCAGCAGCCCGGCTTCCGAGATCCGGGTGACCAGGCTCTCCCTGGTGTGCTTCGCGCCGCCGACGTTGAGGAGCAGCAGCAGGTCCATCGCGGTGGTGAACCGCATCGAGGGGGTGTCGTCGACGAGGTTCTCGATGACGACGACCCTGGCTCCCGGGCGGGCCGCCGCGACGACGTTGCGCAGCGTCCGGCGGGTGCTGTCGTCGTCCCACTCCAGGATGTTCTTGATGATGTAGAGGTCGGCCTGGACGGGGATGGCCTCACGGCAGTCCCCGGCTACGATCCGGGTCCGGCCGACGAGCGCGCCCTCGTCCCGCAGCCGGGCGTCCGCCCGCGCCACCACCCCCGGCAGGTCCATCAGGGTGCCGTGGAGCGCCGGGTCCTTCTCCAGCAGGCTCGCCAGTACGTGGCCCTGGCCGCCGCCGATGTCGGCGACCGAGGTCACCCCGGAGAGGTCGAGGAGTTCGGCGACGTCCAGCGCGGACTGGATGCTGGAGGTGGTCATCGCGCGGTTGAAGATCTGCGCGGACTCGTGGGCGTCCTGGTGGAGGTAGTCGAAGAATCCCTTGCCGTGCACGTCCGCGAAGACGCTCCCGCCGGTGCGCACCGCGTCGTCGAGGTGCGGCCAGACGTCCCAGGTCCAGGGCTCGGTGCACCACAGCGAGATGTAGCGCAGGCTGTTGGGGTCGTCCTCGCGCAGCAGGCGCGACATCTCCGTGTGGGCGAAGTGCCCTTCCGGGGTCTCGGTGAAGATCCCGTAGCAGGACAGGGCGCGCAGCAGCCGCCGCAGCGGCACCGGCTCGGCCTTCACCAGCGCCGCGAGCTCCTGCGCCGTGGCGGGCGTCTCGCCCAGGGCGTCGGCGACGCCCAGGCGGGCTGCGGCGCGCACGGCGGCGGCCCTGGCCGCGCCGAAGACGAGCTCACGCAGCTGCATGGCCGGCTGCGGGGGAGTGACGGGGTGCGGGAGGGCGGCGTGTACGGGGGTGGGTGTGGGGGTGGGGCTCACAGTGGTCATGCTGTTTCGCTTCTCCTCGTGCGGGGGTGCACCGGTCAGCACATACCGGCCGGTGCGGATTTGGCGCAGACGTTGTCGGCGAACGTGTTGCCCTTGCCGGTGTCCCCATTGGCGAGGTCGGCCGGCTTGTTGTTGAGCACGACATTGCCGCTGATGGTGTTGCCGGTGTTCTTGGTGCCCACGAAGCTCTTGAACAGGACGACACCGCCGGACATCGGGGTGGCGCCGGAGTTGTCGCGGATCGTGTTGCCGCGCACCACGGTGTCCGCGGCGCCGGTGAGCACGACGCCGGAGCCCTGGAGGGCCGACAGCCGTTCGGTCGCGGAGCAGAACTTGTTGTTGCCGGTGATCTCGTTGGACTCGATCGTCATCGCTCCGGCCTGCGGCTTGCCCTCGTCGCCCACGACGAACACACCGGTGCAGTTGCCGGTGAGACGGTTGTCGTGGACCGACAGGTTGCGCACCCGCCTGGCGGTGAAGCCGATCCGGTTGTCGGTGAGTGTGTTGTCCTGGAGCTCGGTGCCCCGGGTGTCGGTGGCACCGCCCTCCTTGTCCACGGTGTTCGCGACGAAGATGCCCGCGTCGCCGTTGGCGCGGGCGTTGTTGCCGATGAACGCGCCGCGGGTGGAGTGCTCCTGGGCGATGCCCCAGACGCCGTTGTGCTCGGCGGTCACCCGCCGGACGGTCAGCCGGTCGGTCCAGGAGGCCCAGACACCGTTCTTCTTGAAGCCGGAGACGGTCAGCGAGTCGATGCGCACACCGTTCACGGTCCCGCCCGACTTGCCCAGGACGCAGATCCCGCTGCCGGTCTTCGCGCAGGCGTCGGGGGCCTTCGTGCCCGGCTCGGCCGGCCTCAGCACGGTCCCGCTGCCGGAGCCGCGCAGGGTCAGGTCGGGCTTGGTGACCAGGACGCTCTCCCGGTACGTGCCGGGCAGCAGGACGACGGTGTCACCCGGCTGGGCGGCGTCCACCGCCTTCTGGATCGACTCGCCCGGACGGACCTCGTGCGAGTCCGTGGCCGAGGCGGAGGGGATGGACATTCCGCATCCCGCGGCCGAGAGGACCGCGACGGGGACAAGGATCCTGATGTTTCGTTTCCTCATGAGCCGAAGCTATGGTCGATCTCCCCCGGATGCCACATAGGGTGAGCGGATGGGTTCGGAGCGTGCCCGAATGGCTTACGCGGGATCCGCCGCCCGGCGGCCGGACCGGCTCCGGCCGCTGGGGCGCCCGGCCCTCATTCCCCGGGTTCGCGCCGGGGCGCGACGACCGAGCGGGCCCACCGGTAGTCGGCCTTGCCGCTCGGCGAGCGCTGGATCCGGCGGGTGATCACCAGCCGGCGCGGGATCTTGTAGCCCGCCAGACGGGTCCGGCAGTGGGCCTGGAGGTCGTCGAGCGTGGGTTCGGACGCTCCCTCGCGCAGCTGTACGACCGCCGCGACACGGTTGCCCCACCGGTCGTCGGGCACCGCGGCGACCAGTACGTCGTACACGTCCGGATGGGCCTTCAGCGCCTGCTCGACCTCCTCGGGGTAGACCTTCTCGCCCCCGGTGTTGATGCACTGCGAGCCGCGGCCGAGGACCGTGACGATGCCGTCCTCGTCGACCGTCGCCATGTCGCCGAGCAGGACCCACCGCTCATCGCCGCGGCGGAAGAAGGTCTCCGCGGTCTTGCCGGGGTCGTTGTAGTAGCCGAGCGGCACATGCCCGCGCTGGGCGATCCGCCCCGGCTCGCCCGGCGCGACCGGCTCGTACGTCGTCGGATCGACCACCGCCGTACGGGAGTTGACCTGGAGCCGGAATCCCTTCTCCGGGCCCGAGTCGGCCGTCGCCGTGCCGTTGAAGCCGGACTCCGACGAGCCGAAGTTGTTCAGCAGCATCACCGTCGGCACCAGCTCCTGGAACTCCGCGCGCACCGAGTCCGACATGATCGCGCCCGAGCTGGACACGGAGAACAGCGACGAGCAGTCGGTGCCCTTCAGGGGGCCCTTCAACGCGTCGATCAGTGGCCGCAGCATCGCGTCGCCCACCAGCGACACACTGGTGACCTTCTCCTTCTCGATCGTACGGAGCACTTCCTGGGGCACGAACTTGCGGTGGACCACGACCCGCTGCCCGAAGTTGAAGCCGATGAAGGCGGTGAGCGTCGAGGTGCCGTGCATCAGCGGGGGAGTGGGGAAGAAGGTGATCCCGTCACCGCCCGCGGCGACCCGTTCGGCCAGCTCCTGCGGGCTCTTCACCGCCTCGCCGGTCGGCGCGCCGCCGCCCAGGCCGGAGAAGAAGAGATCCTCCTGGCGCCACATCACACCCTTGGGCATTCCGGTGGTGCCGCCGGTGTAGATGATGAACTGGTCGTCGGCCGACCTCGGCGGGAAGCCGCGCTCCGGGCTCCCGGCCGCCTCGGCTTCGGTGAACGCGACGGCCTCGGGGCCCCGGACCCCCGCCTCCGGCGCGCCCACCCGCACCAGATGACGCAGGCCCGGGGCCTTCGGCGCGGCGGCCGCGACCCGCTCGTCGAACTCGGCGTCGAAGACCAGCGCGGCCAGATCCGCGTCGCGGTAGAGGTAGACCAACTCCTCTTCCACGTAGCGGTAGTTCACATTGACCGGGACGATCCGGGCCTTGAGGCAGGCCAGCACGGTCTGGAGGTACTCGACCCCGTTGTAGAGGTGCAGCCCCAGGTGCTCGCCGGGGGCGATGCCCGCCTCGATCAGGTGGTGGGCGAGGCGGTTGGCCGCCGCGTCCAGCTCCGCGTACGTCAGCCGGCGTTCCGCACCCGTGCCGGGATGGTCGAGGTAGACGAGCGCCTCGCGTTCCGGGACCGCGTCGACGACCGACTCGAACAGGTCGGCAAGGTTGTACTCCACCGTTCCTCCTGACCCCGGAAGCTGACTGGCTCGGCGGTCATTAGAGCGCCGGGAGGCGCAACTGGGAAGGGGTGCCGCCAAGGAAATCTGACTAGCTGTCAGAAAACTATTGAACTGGGCCACGGCCTACTGCAACCTGTTCTAGGTCTTTGGATGGGAGGCGGACAATGGCTGGTACGGAACACCTCGCCGTGCGGCGCGAGGGCGCCACACTGGTGCTCACCCTGAACAGGCCGGAGGCGAAGAACGCCCTGTCGCTGCCGATGCTGGTCGGGCTGTACGACGGCTGGCTGGCGGCGGACGAGGACGACACGATCCGCTCGGTCGTGCTGACCGGAGCGGGCGGCTGCTTCTGCGCCGGAATGGACCTCAAGGCCCTGGCGGGCAAGGGGATGGAGGGCGAGCAGTACCGGGACCGGATGACCGCCGACCCCGATCTGCACTGGAAGGCGATGCTGCGCCACCACCGACCCCGCAAACCGGTCATCGCCGCCGTGGAGGGCCACTGTGTCGCGGGCGGCACCGAGATCCTCCAGGGCACCGACATCCGGATCGCCGGGGCGGGTGCCACCTTCGGGCTCTTCGAGGTGCGGCGCGGGCTCTTCCCCATCGGCGGTTCGACGGTCCGGCTGCCGCGCCAGATCGCGCGGACGCACGCGCTCGAAATGCTCCTCACCGGGCGCCCGTACACCGCCGCGGAGGTCGCCGGTATCGGACTGATCGGCCGGGTCGTCCCCGACGGCACCGCCCTGGAGGAGGCACTCGCCGTCGCCGAGCGGATCAATGCCTGCGGGCCGCTCGCCGTCGAGGCCGTCAAGGCGTCCGTGTACGAGACCGCGGAGATGACCGAGACCGAGGGACTGGCCGCCGAGCTGAAACGCGGCTGGCCGGTCTTCGCGACCGACGACGCCAAGGAAGGCGCCCGCGCCTTCGCCGAGCAGCGCCCGCCCGTCTACCGGCGGGCCTGAGCCGAGGAGGCAACCGTGCCCGAAGCCCTCAGCGCCCCGCTGGTGGTCGAATTCCCCTTCACACGCTCCCTCGGACCCGTCCAGAGCGCCTTCCTCACCGGACTGCGCGAACGCACCGTCCTCGGCGTCCGCACCGCCGGGGGGAAGATCCTCGTCCCGCCGGTCGAGTACGACCCCGTCACCGCGGAGGAGATCCGCGAACTGACCGAGGTCGGTGCCACCGGCACCGTCACCACCTGGGCCTGGAACCCCGCCCCACGCCGGGGCCAGCCCCTGGACGCCCCCTTCGCCTGGGTCCTCGTCCGGCTCGACGGCGCCGACACCGCCCTGCTGCACGTCCTCGCCGCACCCGGCCCCGAAGCCGTACGCACCGGTATGCGGGTCCGGATCCGCTGGGCCGCCGAGCGCACCGGAGCGATCACGGACATCGCCTGCTTCGAGCCGTACGACGGTGAGGAGACCGGGCAACCGGCCCCGCACGACGGGCGGTTCACCGACCCCGTCACCGGCATCGTCACCCCCACCAGGCTCGACTACCGGTACACCCCCGGCCGAGCCCAGAGCGCGTACCTCGACGCGCTCTCCCGCCGGCGCATCGTCGGCGAGCGCTGCCCCTCCTGCCGCAAGGTGTACGTACCGCCCCGCGGCGCCTGCCCCACCTGCGGGGTCGCCACCACCGAACAGGTCGAGGTCGGCCCGCGCGGCACCGTGACCACGTTCTGCATCGTCAACATCAAGGCGAAGAACCTCGACATCGAAGTCCCCTACGTCTACGCGCACATCGCGCTCGACGGCGCGGACCTCGCCCTGCACGCGCGGATCGGCGGCATTCCCTACGACCAGGTGCGCATGGGCCTGCGCGTCGAACCCGTCTGGACCGAGGGCGGACGACACCCCGACCACTACCGGCCGGCCGGCGAGCCCGACGCCGACTACGACGCGTACAAGGAGCTGCTCTAGATGCGAGACGTGGCGATCGTCGCCTTCGCGCAGACGGACCATCTGCGGCGGACCGACGAACTCTCCGAAGTCGAGATGCTGATGCCCGTCCTGCACCGGGTCCTCGACGCGACCGGGCTCAGGACCAGCGACATCGGCTTCACCTGTTCCGGCTCCAGCGACTACCTCGCGGGCCGGGCCTTCTCCTTCACCATGGCGCTCGACGGCGTCGGCGCGTACCCGCCGATATCCGAGTCCCATGTGGAGATGGACGGGGCCTGGGCGCTGTACGAGGCCTGGGTGAAGATCCAGACCGGCCAGGCGGACACCGCGCTCGTGTACTCCTACGGGAAGTCCTCGCCCGGCGAGGTGCGCGACGTCCTGACCCGCCAGCTCGACCCGTACTACGCCGGCCCGCTCTGGCCGGACTCCGTCGCACTCGCCGCCCTCCAGGCCCGCGCGCTGATCGACGCGGGCGACACGGACGAGGCCGCTCTCGCCGGGATCGCCCGCCGCAGCCGGGCCGCCGCGGCGGACAACCCGCACGCCCAGCTCAAGGGAGCGGTTCCGGCCGGCGAGTACATCGTGCAACCGCTGCGCACCGGCGACTGCCCGCCGATCGGTGACGGGGCGGCCGCCGTGATCCTCGCCGCCGGCGACACCGCACGGGCCCTGTGCCCCCGCCCCGCCTGGATCCGAGGCATCGACCACCGCGTCGAGGCCCATGGGCTCGGGGTGCGGGATCTGACCGAATCACCGTCCACCCGGCTCGCCGCGACCCGCGCCGGATTCTTCGAACGCCCCGTGGACACCGCAGAGTTGCACGCCCCGTTCACCTCCCAGGAGGTGGTGCTGCGCAAGGCGCTCGGGCTCGACGACCGGGTGAACGTCAACCCGTCCGGCGGCGCGCTGGCCGCCAACCCCGTCATGGCCGCCGGGCTGATCCGCCTCGGCGAGGCCGCAGCCCGCATCCACCGCGGCGAGTCCGACCGGGCGCTCGCCCACGCCACCTCCGGGCCCTGCCTGCAGCAGAACCTGGTCGCCGTCCTCGAAGGGGAGAGCGCTCATGCCTGAGGAGCCCGTGGCCGTGGTCGGCATCGGCCAGACGAAGCACGTGTCCGCGCGCCGGGACGTCTCCATCGCCGGACTCGTCCGCGAGGCCGCCGTCCGCGCCCTGGAGGACGCGGCCCTGACCTGGGCGGACATCGATGCCGTCGTCATCGGCAAGGCACCCGACTTCTTCGAGGGCCTGATGATGCCGGAGCTCTATCTCGCCGACGCCCTCGGCGCGGTCGGCAAACCGATGCTCCGGGTGCACACCGCGGGCTCCGTCGGCGGCTCCACCGCGCTGGTCGCGGCCAACCTGGTCTCCGCGCGGGTGCACCGCACCGTCCTCACACTCGCCTTCGAGAAACAGTCCGAGTCCAACGCCATGTGGGGGCTCTCGCTGCCCATCCCGTTCCAGCAGCCGCTGCTGGCCGGAGCGGGCGGCTTCTTCGCCCCGCACGTGCGGGCGTACATGCGCCGTACCGGCGCGCCCGACACGGTCGGCTCCCTCGTCGCGTACAAGGACCGCCGCAACGCGCTCAAGAATCCGTACGCGCACATCCACGACCCGGACATCACCCTGGAGAAGGTCCGCTCGGCGCCCATGCTCTGGGACCCGATCCGCTACTCGGAGACCTGCCCGTCCTCCGACGGGGCCTGCGCGATGATCCTCACCGACCGTGCCGGGGCGGCCCGTTCGCCGCACCCGGCCGCCTGGGTGCACGGTGGCGCGATGCGCAGCGAGCCGACGCTCTTCGCCGGGAAGGACTTCGTCTCGCCGCGGGCGGGCCGCGACTGTGCCGCCGACGTGTACCGGCAGGCCGGCATCAGCGACCCGCGACGCGAGATCGACGCCGTGGAGATGTACGTGCCGTTCTCCTGGTACGAGCCGATGTGGCTGGAGAACCTCGGCTTCGCCGACGAGGGCGAGGGCTGGAAACTCACCGAGTCCGGCGTCACCGAGCTCGACGGGGATCTGCCCGTGAATCCCTCGGGCGGAGTGCTCTCCACCAATCCGATCGGCGCCTCCGGCATGATCCGCTTCGCCGAGGCCGCGTTGCAGGTCCGGGGGCAGGCGGGCGAGCACCAGGTGCCCGGGGCCCGGAAGGCACTCGGCCACGCCTACGGGGGCGGGGCGCAGTTCTTCTCCATGTGGCTGGTCGGCGCCGAGCCCCCCACCCGCTGACACCGGGCCGTCCCGGACCGCCGCGGGCCCCACCCGCGCCCGGTCCGGGCGCCCGGACCGGCCCCGGGCACCCGGCGGCGCGTTGGCCTGCGCGGACCCGGCTCTGCAACGTGAGCCCGGACACGTAACATGGCTGCATGTCCTTCCTCCGCCGCCGTAGCGCCGCCACACCCGCGGGCCCCGACTTCGACGTCCTGGCCATGGACCCGGGGGACTGGCCCGGAAACCTCGGCGCCGGTCTGCTGCCCGCGCCCGACGGGAGCTGTCAGGGCGTCTTTCTCCGCTACGACCTGTTCGGCGGCCGTGGCCCCGCGATGATCATCGGCAACCTCCCGGAGGGCTCGCCCGCCCGCGAGACCGAGGAGGGGCAGGTCCCGTTCGAGGTCGCCCAGCTGCTGCTCGCGCTGGAGAACGACGAGCCGGTCGAGGTCACCGGGACCGAGGACATGCCCGTGATGCAGGGCGACAACCTGCTGATCGTCCGCCGGGTCAAGCTCTCCGAGAGCCGGATCTCCTGCGTCCAGTTCGACCGCAGCGACGGTGTGCTCGTCACCATCGCCAGCTGGGACCGGCCGATCACCGACGATCTGTACACCCTGCTCAAGCCCCTGCCCGCCGAGCTGTTCCAGCAGGGCTGAAACGGTCCTTCCCGTCGGCCGTCCGTGCTTTCCGGGCGGCTGCGGGCCTCTGCCCCAACATCTGTCCAAGTGCTCGCGGCCTCCGTCCAAGAGGCCGCTTTGTCATGCTCCTTGTCGGGTAGTCGTCGGACCTTTACGGTCAGCCGCATGACATCCGGGATCACGCGACGCACCACAGTGAAGACAGCGATCGGCGCAACCGGTGCTCTGGCGCTGGGAATTCCCGCCCTCTCCGGAACGGCGACGGCAGTCGGCACCTCCGATGAATCGGGGAGTGCCACCTATGCGAAGAAACGAGCGGAACCGACCCTCCGGTACGACGCGCCTGCCGCGAACTGGGAACGCGAGTCACTGCCCATCGGCGGCGGTGCCCTCGGCGCGAGCGTGTACGGGACGCTCGCCTCCGAACAGCTCACCTTCAACGAGAAGACGCTGTGGACCGGCGGTCCCGGCTCCGTCCAGGGCTACGACTTCGGGAACTGGACCGCACCCAGACCCGGCGCCCTCGCCAGCGTACAGCAACGGCTCGACAGTGAGGGAGCACTCGATCCGGACGCCGTCGCCGCCGAACTCGGGCAGGCCCGGCGCGGCTACGGCGCTTACCAGGTCTTCGGCGACCTGCGGCTGGATCTGTCGAACGCACCGGCCGCCCCCGACGCCTCCTACCGCCGGACCCTCGATCTGCCCAACGCCCTCGCCTCCGTGACCTACACCCATCAAGGGGTCGGCCACAGCAGGGAGTTCTTCGTCTCCCACCCGGGCCGGGTCATCGCCGGACGTCTCGGCGCCGACCGCCCCGGGCAGGTGTCCTTCACCCTGCGTTACACCTCACCCCGCAGCGACTGCACCGTCACCGCCGACCGGGACCGGCTCACCGTGCGCGGCGCGCTGAAGGACAACGGGCTGCGCTTCGAGGCCCAGATCCGTGTCCTGACCAGCGGCGGCACCGTCACCGCGGGTGAGGGCGGCATCCTCACCGTCACCGGCGCCGACAGCGCCTGGTTCGCCCTCGCCGCGGGAACCGACTACGCCGACAGCTACCCCTCCTACCGCGGCGCCGACCCGCACCGGGCGGTCACCGCCGCCGTGGACGCCGCCGCCCGGAGCTCCTACGAGAAGGTCCGCGACGCCCACGTGCGCGACCATCGCGCCCTCTTCGACCGGGTCGTCCTCGACATCGGCCAGGAGCTGCCCGACCTGCCCACCGACCGGCTGCTCGCCGCCTACACGGGCGGAACGAGCCCCGCCGACCGGGCGCTGGAAGCGCTGTTCTTCCAGTACGGCCGCTATCTGCTGATCGCCTCCTCGCGGGCCGGCTCGCTGCCCGCCAACCTCCAGGGCGTCTGGAACAACTCCACGACCCCGCCCTGGTCCGCCGACTACCACAGCAACATCAATCTGCAGATGAACTACTGGCTCGCCGAGGTCACCAACCTCGCCGAGACCACCGCACCGTACGACCGGTACATCGAGGCGATGCGCGCCCCCGGCCGCAGAACGGCGAAGGAGATGTTCGGGACCGCCGGCTGGGTGGTGCACAACGAGACCAACCCGTACGGCTTCACCGGTGTCCACGACTGGTCCACCGCCTTCTGGTTCCCGGAGGCCGCCGGCTGGCTCACCCAGCAGATGTACGAGCACTACCGGTTCGGCGGCTCCACCGACTACCTGCGTTCCACCGCCTACCCGGCGATGAAGGAGGCGGCCGAGTTCTGGCTGGCCAATCTGCGCACCGACCCGCGCGACGGACTGCTCGTCGTCACCCCCAGTTACTCTCCGGAGCACGGCGACTTCACCGCCGGGGCCGCGATGTCCCAGCAGATCGTGCACGACCTCCTCACCAACACCCTGGAGGCCGCCCGCACCCTCGGTGACGCACCCGCCTTCCGCAGCCGGCTGGAGAACGCCCTCGACCGGCTCGACCCGGGACTGCGGATCGGCTCCTGGGGCCAGCTCCAGGAGTGGAAGACCGACCGCGACGACCCGGCCGACGACCACCGCCATGTCTCGCACCTCTTCGCCCTGCACCCCGGGCGGCAGATCGAACCCGGCAGCGAGTGGGCCGAGGCGGCCAAGGTCTCCCTCCGCGCACGCGGCGACGGCGGCACCGGCTGGTCCAAGGCGTGGAAGATCAACTTCTGGGCACGGCTGCGCGACGGGGACCACGCCCACCGGATGCTCGCCGAACAGCTGAAGAACTCCACCCTGCCCAACCTCTGGGACACCCATCCGCCCTTCCAGATCGACGGCAACTTCGGCGCCACCTCCGGCATCGCCGAGATGCTGCTGCAGAGCCAGCACGGCACCGTCGACATCCTCCCGGCCCTTCCGCCGGGCTGGCCGGACGGATCGGTGCGCGGACTGCGTGCCCGGGGAGGCTTCACCGTCGACATCGAATGGGCCGCCGGGCAGGCCCGCCGTGTGGTGATCACGGCGAGCCGCAGCCGCGAAGTGACCGTCCGCAGCTCGCTGTTCGCGAGCGGCGAGAAGGTCTTCAAGGCACGTGCCGGGGGCCGCTACACGTTGATCGCCGAGGGCTGAGCGAACAGCGCGGTCACCCGCGCCGCCGAGACACCGAGCCCCGTGGGACCGCTGATGTGCCACGGGGTTCCGGTGCCGCGCAGCAGGTCCTGCTCGCGGTAGCGCCGGCAGTCCCGGTGCCAGATCAGGATGCCCGCGAGCCAGTGCTTGAGCTCCTGCACGTACCCGGCCAGGACCTCCCTCGCCTCCGTGTCCAGCCCGAAGTCGTCGTAGAGCACCGGGAGTTCCTGCTCGGCGACATGAAGGAACTGCCTCAGCCGCGACTTCATCAGGTCGTACACGATCGCCACCCCGGTCGGATAGTCCACCCCGAAGAAGTTCTGCACGACCAGGACTCCGTTGTGCACCTCGCCCTCGAACTCGATCTCCTTCTGGTAGGAGAACAGGTCGTTGAGCAGGCAGGCGTAGTCCGCCGCCGCGTTCTCCAGGGAGCGCAGCGGCCCGCTGTGGTAGATCTCCGGCGGAACCTTCCTGCCATGACCGAGCCGGCACAGGCTCATCGTCAGATCGGAGCCGAAGGTCATGCGCCGCATCTCGACGTAGTCCACCGGGTCGGGGATGCGGTTCTGCACCTGATTGGCCAGCTCCCACACCCAGCTCGCGGTCATGTCCTCGACCGCCTTGCGGAACGCCCCGCGCCCGCTCGCGTCCATCGGGGCCGAGGTCCGTGCCCAGAGATCGGCGAGCCCGCGCTCCAGGGCGTTGACCGGTTCGGGCATCCGGGACCCGTCCAGGGGCATGAACAGCGACAGCCGTTCGTTGGCGAGCTTGGCCCCCGTCAGGTCGCGGCCCCGGCCGTGCACCACCGGGAACCAGTCGTCACCGTACGTCCCCCAGGTCAGCCACTGCGAGGAGAGGTCCAGCTCCTCCGGTGTCGCGTCCGGGTGCAGGCCCGCCGCACACAGCGGCAGATCGGTCGCGAGGAGCCGTTCCTCGTCCCAGATGTGTGAACCGGGTACCCCCGGCTGCGCCTCCAGAATGCCCATCCGGCGCGACCAGTCCACGATCCGCACCCGGGCCCCGTCCAGATGCGGGCTGAGCGTCGTGCCGAAGGGCAGCTCGATGTCGGGCAGCAGCGACGGGCCGACCCGCTGGTACGGCACATGGGTGTGGCTGCGCAGCCGGGCCGCCTCCGCGCGCGAGGTGAACCGGATCGAGGCCGCGGCCATGCCGAAGCCGGTCGTGGCCGCTTCGACCGCGCCGTCGTTCATGTAGCGGCTGGAGCGCATGTGCCACTCGTGGCCGCCGGACTGCCAGTCCTGCAAGCCCTTGACGTACGCGAGAACCGCCGCGGTTCGGGCGGGGTCGAGCCCTTTCTCCGCACAGAGCGGCCCGAGTTCGGTGAGCGCGGTGTTCTCGAACTGCTGCAGCCGGGACGTCAGCAGATCGTTCACCGCGTCCGCGGCCTCCTGGGTGCTGCAGCCGAGGAAGTGCTCCAGCACCAGCACGCCATTGCTGTTCTCGCCCTCGTCCTCGACCTCGCGCTGGTACGAGAACAGGTCGTTGCGCAGATGCACGCCGTCGGAGAAGGCGTCCCGCAGCACCCGCAGCGCGCGCTCGTCGGCCACGGCCTCGGGGACCTCGGCGTCCGCCGCGTACTCCACGAGACCCGCGGACCATGGGGCGCCGCCCACCTTGCGGCGCATCTCGATGTACTCGACGGGGTTGGCGATACGCCCCTCGTTGATGTTGGAGAGCTCCCACATCGACTCGTTGAGCAGGTTCTCCGTCGCCACGGCGAACCTGGCCCGCCAGGCGTCGGACATGCTCGGCACCGTTCGCGTCCACAGATCTGCGAGCCCCGCCTCGACCGGGTTCGTCGGCTCCGGCATCGGGGCCCCGCGGTCCATCGGCATGAACGCCGGCAGCCGGTCCAGATACCGCTTGGCGCCCGCACGGTCGGGGTTGCGCTTGAAGAGCTCCAGGAAGTGGTCGTCGAAGAAGAAGACCCACACGTACCAGTCGGTGACCAGGGAGAGCGCCTCGGCCGAGCAGTCGGGGTGGGTGTACGCACACAGCAGCGCGTAGTCGTGGGAGTCGATGTCCTTCTCCTCCCAGATGCCCGAACCCTCCACCATCCCTATGCTGCGCGCCCACTGCTTGGTGTGCACTCGGGCCTCCTCGACATGGGGATTGAGCCGCGCCGGATACGGAACGTAGAAGTCCGGCAGGGTGAAGGGCTGAGCCATGTGCGTCCGGCCTTTCCTGGATCGCCGTGCGGACGTCGCACGGACGTGATCGTGTCGGCGCGAGCACTACCCTTCGGCCGTTCGGGGCACGCACATCCGGGATTAGTCACATAAAAGGCTTGCTCGTGGGAGGTGCTCCGGCGCGCGCCGGAGATCACCCGGCCGCTGCGCAGAACCCCGGCAACGAGCCGTCGCGCAACACCGGTTCATTCTTTCCGTCGCAGGTCAGACACCCCGCCAGTGGTCTGGTCCACTGGCTCGAACCGTGACCTCCGCTGATCCCTTGACGTGCTGTCATCTCAAGTCGGAGAGTGTGCGCGCACAGCGGAACAGTGGGATCGGATCACGCACGGCTCCATCACGTACGGCTCCAAGAAGGGTTGTCATGACCTCCAAGCAGAGGACCGGACTCGCACTCGCGCTGACAGGTGTCGGCGCACTGAGCATGGCGCTGCTCAGCCCCGCGGCGCAGGCCGGCGCGGACGGGGTGCGACCGGAATGCCCGCGCAGCCTCGCATGCGACTGGGTACCGGCGGCCTACCAGCAGACGGGTGACCCGGCCGACAAGGAGACGTACGGGAACTACGACACCGCGGACCGGCCGCACACCAACAAGATCAGGTTCATTGTTCTGCACGACACCGAGGAAGACTTCGACACCACCCTGAAGATCTTCCAGAACCCGCTGAAGCAGACCTCCGCCCACTACGTGGTGCGTTCGTCCGACGGCCATGTCACCCAGATGGTCAAGGGCAAGGACGTCGCCTGGCAGGCGGGCAACTGGTACGTCAACAGCCACTCCATAGGCATCGAGCAGGAGGGCGTCGCCGTCGAGGGCGCCAAGTGGTACACCCCCGAGATGTACCGCTCGACCGCCAGGCTGGTGCGCCACCTCGCGGCCAAGTACGACATACCGCTCGACCGCCAGCACATCATCGGCCACGACGGAGTGCCGCCCACCAGCGCGTCCGGCACCAAGAACATGCACTGGGACCCGGGCACCTACTGGGACTGGAACCGCTTCATGGCGCTGCTCGGCAAGCCCACCGTGCCGAGCGCCTCCGAGAGCAGTGAACTGATCACCGTCAGCCCGGACTTCAAGAAGAACCAGCAGGCGTTCCGCGACTGCGAGAAGGGCGTCGACCTGCCGGTCCAGGGCTCCAGCGCCGTCCCGCTGCACACTGCGCCGTCCACCGACGCGCCCCTCTTCTCCGACCCCGGCCTGCACACCGACGGCTCGCCCGGCACGAACTGCGCCGCCGACTGGGGCAGCAAGATCAGTGCCACCCAGCAGGCCGTCGTCGCGGACCACGCCCCCGGCTGGACGGCGATCTGGTGGTACGGCCAGAAGGCCTGGTTCCAGACCCCGGCCCGCAGCCGCAACACCACGCCCACCTCCGGCTATGTCGTCAGGCCGAAGGCGGGCCGCACGGACGTGCCGGTGTACGGGGTCGCGTACCCGGAGAAGTCCGAGTACCCCGCGGACTTCGCGGACAAGCGGGTGGGCGCGCCGCTCCAGTACACGATCAAGGCCGGCCAGTCCTACCCCGGCGGCGGCGAGGCGCCGACCGGCTTCTTCTACGCGCCGACGATCGACTCCTCGTACCCGCTCGACCACGCGTACTTCCGTGGCAAGGAGAAGTACGTGACGGTCCAGATCGGCCACCGGATCGCCTTCGTGAAGGCTTCCGACGTGGACATCGTGCGCACGCGCTGAGACCTCGCCGCGGCTCTCGCGGCGGCAGGAACGCCGGGTATCCGGACAACCAGAAGGAGGCCTTCATGCACAAGCCGATCAGGACCGCCGCCACCGCGGTCGTGGGCCTTGCCGTGGCGCTCGCACTCACCTGCGCCGGAGCCGTCGTCACCGTCGCGACGGCCTCGGCCGCCGCCGCGTCCGGGACCGGGGCGCAGGGCTGGGACGTCTCCGGCTCGTTCGGCACCCAGCAGGAGTGCGTGGCCGCCGGGGACGCGGGTGTCGCCGACGGGAGCTGGGCACAGTACCGGTGCGTACTGTTCGAGGCCCGGTGGGACCTGATGACTCCCGCGTGACCGCACGGCCGAGTGCCTTGTGACCGGTGCCCCCGCGCATACCGTCCGTGCGCGCGGGGGCACTCGCATCAGCCCGCGACCAGCCGGTTCACCTGCTCGGGAGACAGGGCGTGCTCGATGGCGAGGATCCCCGCACCCACCGCCGCCGCGTTCTCACCCGTACGGCTCGGCTCGATCCGCAGCAGCTGGGTGGCCAGCGGATGCGAGCGCCGGTACACCGCCTCCCGCACCCCCGCGAGCAACTGGTCGTGTACGGCGGCCAGCGCGCCGCCCATCACCACCGTGTCCGGGTTGAAGAAGTTCACCAGCCCCGCCAGGACCTCGCCGACCGCCCGCCCGGCCTCCCGCACCATCCGCACCGCGTCCCGGTTCCCGGACCGCACCAGCCGCACCACATCGCTGCCCGACGCCGCGTCCAGCCCCAGAGCGACCAGCTTCGCCGCCAGTGACGCGCCACCCGCGACCGCCTCCAGGCAGCCCGAATTGCCGCACCGGCACGGATCGTCGAGATCTGCGACCCGGATGTGGCCGATGTCGCCCGCGCACCCCTGCGCACCCCGGTGCAGCTCGCCGTCGGCGACGATCCCGCAGCCGATCCCCGTACCGACCTTGATGTACAGCAGATAGCGGCAGTCCGGGAAGGCGCGCCGCTGCTCGCCCAGCGCCATCACGTTCACATCGTTGTCGACGAGCGCCCGCACCCCGAACCGGGAGGCGAAGAACTCCGGGATCGGGTACCGGTGCCAGCCCGGCATGATCGGCGGATCGACGGGACGGCCGGTGGAGAACTCCACCGGACCCGGCACCCCGACGCCGATGGACCGCAGCGTTCCCGGCTCCCGGTGGGTCTCCTCCAGCAGGGCGCGCACGGTGCGCTCCACGTGCCGCAGCACGGAATCCGGGCCGTCCCCGATCGACAGCGGCTGCTCGTGCGTGGCGAGCGTGGTCCCGCCGATGTCCATCAGCGCCACCCGGCAGTGCGAGGCCCCCAGATCCACCCCGGCCACCGCGTGCTCACGGGTGCGCAGCGCCAGCCGTCGCGGCGGTCGGCCGCCGGTGGAAGTGCCGTCGGCGTCCTCGTCCACGAGGCCGTGCGCGATCAGGGCGTCCACGCGCTGGGAGACCGTCGAACGGGCCATCTTGGTGACCCGGGCGATATCGGCCCGGGTCGTCACCGCCCCGGAACCGATCAGTGCGAGCACCTCGCCGGGCGAGTGCGATGCGGCAGCGGAATTGCGATCCGACGGCGAAGACATGGCAGTCACCCTAGGGACGACTTTCGCTGCTCACAAGGCATGCTCTGTTCGTTCATCGGCATAAGTCTCGACCAAGTCGCCTTAAAACAAAGGTGCTTGAGACCTTGACACTCCCAATGCCTGTCACGACTCTGCTCTGCAGACCACTGAGCGAGGAGCAGTTCGATGCTGACGATGCAGGGTGTGTCCAAGAGCTTTCTCGGGGTGCGTGTGCTCGACGGGGTGGGGCTCGACCTCGAAGCCGGAGAAGTGCATGCCCTGGTGGGGGAGAACGGCGCGGGAAAGTCGACACTGATGAAGATCCTCGCGGGCGAGCACTTACCCGACGCGGGAACCCTCACCATCGACGGCACCGCCCACTCCTTCAGCCACCCGGCCCGGGCCCAGGCCGCCGGGATCGGCATCATCCACCAGGAGTTCGCGCTCCTGGAGCACCGTACGGTCGCCGAGAACGTCTTCCTCGGCCGCGAACCGACCCGGTACGGACTCGTCGACCGGCGCACCATGGAGCGGCGCACCGCCGAACTCCTCGCCGAGCTCGACGAGACCGGCATCACCCCGCGGACCCCCGTGCACGAACTCTCCGTCGCACGCCGGCAGACCGTCGAGATCGTCAAGGCCCTCGCATCCGAGGTCCGCATCCTGGTGATGGACGAACCCACCGCCGCACTCGCCGACCACGAGGTCGAGCGGCTCTGCGCCCTGGTCCGTCGTCTCACCGCCCGTGGACTGGGCATCCTCTACGTCTCGCACCGGCTCCGCGAGGTCTTCGAGCTCTCGCGACGCATCACCGTCCTCAAGGACGGCCGCCGCGTCACGACCCTCACCACCCGCGACACCGACATCGACACGGTCGTACGCGCCATGGTGGGACGGGAACTCGGCGCCTACTACCCGCCCAGGGCCGGGCCGCAGGAGCCGGGCGAGGTACGGCTCACGGTGCGCGGCGGCGGCAACTCCCGGATCCTCGGCATCGATCTGACCCTGCGGGCCGGCGAGGTCGTCGGCGTCGCCGGCCTCCAGGGTTCCGGCCGGACCTCGCTCGCCCGTGCCCTCTTCGGCGCCGACCCCTTCACCACGGGCACCATGACCGTCGGCGGGGAAGAACTGCGCCCGGCCCGTCCCCGGGAGGCCGTCCGGGCCGGGATCGCCCTGGTCACCGAGGACCGCAAGGGGGAGGGCCTCGCACTGCACCAGTCGGTCACCGACAACGCGCTGCTCGTGACCCGCGCCGTCCCCGCACGCGGCAGACCGGTCGTCCGCCACGAGGTGACCGCCCTGCTGGAACGCGTACGCCTCCACGCCCACGGCGCCGACCAGCAGGTCCAGTACCTGTCCGGCGGCAATCAGCAGAAGGTCGTCATCGCCAAGTGGCTCGCCGCCCGCCCCCGGGTGCTCCTCTTCGACGAGCCGACCCGGGGTGTCGACGTCGGCGCCAAGGCGGCCATCCACACCCTCGTGCGGGAACTGGCGCGCGAGGGCCTCGCCGTACTGATCATCTCCTCCGAGCTGCCCGAGCTGATCGGCATGAGCGACCGCGTCCTCGTCATGTCCGAAGGCCGGCTCGCCGGTGAACTGCCCGCCGGTGCCTCGGAGGAGGCCGTCATGCGCGTCGCCACCGGCGGCGACCGCGCACGGGAGGGAGCAGCATGACCGTACTGCGGCCCGATCCGGGCACCCGGCTCCGCGCCGGCACGACGCGGGCGGCCCGGACGCGTCCCGCCGGCCCCGTGGCCGGGGTCTGGCTCGCCGCCCTCGCCGTCACCGTGCTCGGCTGGACCGTCGTCGCGGCCCACGGCGGGGAGTTCCTGACCGTGACCAACGTGGTCACGATCCTCCAGAACTGTGTCGCCCTCGGTCTCGTGGCCGTCGGCCAGTCCGTGGTCATCCTCAGCGGATCGCTCGACCTCTCCGTCGCCTACCTCATCAGCCTGGGCACCCTCGTGGCGGCGGAGACGATGGAGAGCGGGGGCGTGCTCGTCGCGGTCGTCGCCGTCCTCGCCCTCTGTGCCGCCGTCGGCCTGGCCAACGGGCTGATCGTCACCGGGCTCAAGGTCAACGCCTTCATCGCCACCCTCGGCGCGGCCTTCATCCTGCGTGGCTGGATCGAGGACAACTACACCGGCCCGGCCGGCAAGGTCCCCGCCTCCTTCCAGCACCTCGGATACGACCGGATCGGACCGGTCCCCGTCTCCCTCTTCCTCCTTCTCGCGGTCGCCGCCGTCCTGTGGCTGATCACCCGCCGCACCCGGCTCGGCCACCACATGTACGCGACCGGCGGCGACGAGCACGCCGCCCGGCTCTCCGGCGTACGCACCCGGCGCACCGTCGTCACCGCACACCTCCTGTGCTCGCTCTGCGTCGGCGCCGCGGCCCTCTTCCTCGCCGCACGGCTCGGCGCCGGGGCCCCCTGGGCGGGCACGGAGGCCCGCTACGACCTGGAGTCCATCGCCGCCGTCGTCCTCGGCGGCACCGCGCTCGCCGGCGGGCGCGGCGGAGTGGCGGGCACCCTCGGCGGAGTCCTCGTCCTCGCCGTGCTCGACAGCGTCTTCAACCAGTTGTCCGTGGACCCGTTCTTCAAGAACGTCGTCCGCGGCGTCGTCATCATCGCGGCCGTCGCCCTGTACGCGCGGGGCCGCCGCACCCCGCAGGGGAGGACCGCATGACCACCGCCGCCCAGGCGCCCGCCGGCCGCCGTGTCCTGCGTGCCCTCACCACCGGCACCCCCGTCTACCTCCTGCTCGCGGTGCTCCTGGCCGCACTCGCCCTCACCGACCCGGGCTTCTACGAACCCGACCGCTTCCTCTCCTTCGTCAAGCGTGCCGCCCCCCTCGTGATCCTCGCGGCCGGTCAGTACCTGGTCATCGTCTGCGGCGAGTTCGATCTCTCCGTCGGAGCGATCGTCACCGCCGGGGTGGTCGTCGCCGCGGAACTCTACGGCTCGTTCCCGGCCGCGCCCTGGCCGCTCGTCACCGCGGTCCTGCTGCTCGCCGGAGCCCTCGCCGGTCTCGTCAGCGGACTGATCACCACCCTGCTGCGCGTGCCGTCGTTCATCACCACGCTCGGCATGATGCTGATCCTCGAAGGCGCCGTTTTCTTCTGGACCGGCGGCTCCCCGCACGGCGCGCTGCCCCCGGAGTTCCGCAGGCTCGGACGCGGCACCGCCTTCGGCTGGCTGCCGTGGGCCGTCCTGGCATGCGCCGTCGCGGGGCTCCTGGCCGTACGCCTGATGCGTTCCGACTTCGGCCGCACGCTCCTCGCCACCGGCGACAGCGAACGCGCCGCGGCTCTGGCCGGAGTCCGGGTCGCGCGCGCCCGGACCGTCGCCTTCGTGCTCTCCGGGGGCGCGGCCGCGCTCGCGGCCGTACTGGTCGGCGGTTTCTCCGGGGTCTCGGCGCAGGCGGGCCGGGGCTACGAGTTCGAGGCGATCACGGCCGTCGTGCTGGGCGGCGTGGTGCTCGGCGGTGGCCGGGGCTCCGTCGTCGCGGCGATGGCCGGGGCGTTCTCACTCCAGGCACTGTTCACCCTGCTCAACCTCCAGGGCGTCTCCGGAGCCCTGGAATCGACCGTGCAAGGCGTCATCGTCATCGCCGCCGTCGCCCTCGGCGCAGCCGACTGGACCCGGCCGCGCCGCCGCGGCACCGAATCCCCGGGAGCGAAAACCTCATGAGTGAGCGAAAGATCGGACACGTCCTCGCGCCGGTCGCCGCACTGCTGGGCGCCGCGCTGCTGGCCGGCTGCACGAGCGACGCACCGCCCGACGCGCCCGCCGCCGGAGCGAGCGGCAGCACGGGCGACCCGGGCACCGGCGCGCAGTCGAAGTTCTTCGACCGGGCCGAGTACGAGCGCCAGCTCGCCCTCGCCGAGGTCACCCCGCAGGGACCCGCCGGGAAGCCGTGGGAGCAGATGCTCCGCCCGAAGCTCGTCGACACCACCCAGTTCCGGAAGAAGGGCGGCGGCGGGATCCGGCTCTGCTTCTCCAACGCCGGGGTCTTCAACCCCTGGCGCCAGGTCGGCCTGAAGAACATGCGGGCCGAGGCCGCGCTCCACAAGGAGATCACCGGGTTCACCGTGCTCGACGCGCAGGGCAAGGACGACAAGCAGATCTCCGACATCCAGGAACTCGCCGGCCAGGACTGCGACGCCCTGATCGTCTCGCCCAACACCACGGCCACCCTCACCCCCGCCGTCGAGCAGGCCTGCGGAAAGGTGCCCGTGATCGTCTTCGACCGCGGTGTCGAGACCGACTGTGCGGTCACCTTCATCAACCCGGTCGGCGGCTACGGATACGGGGCGGTCGCCGCGGACTTCCTCGTCGGGAAGGTCAAGCCCGGGGGGAAGATCCTCGCCCTGCGGATCTCCCCGGGCGTCGATGTGCTGGAGACCCGCTGGTCGGCGGCGAAGCTCGCGTTCGACAGGAGCGGACTCGACGTCGTCGATGTGAAGTTCACCGACGGCGACCCGGCGAAGACGAAGGCGATCGTCACCGACGCCCTCACCCGCAACGGCGACATCGACGGCGTCTGGATGGACTCCGGAGCGACCTCCGTCGCCGCCGTCGAGGCCTTCGAGGACGCCGGCAAGGACGTACCGCCCATCACCGGCGAGGACCAGCAGGACTTCCTCCAGGTCTGGAAGGAGAAGAAACTCACCGCCATCGCTCCCTCGTACCCCACCTTCCAGTGGCGCACCCCGGTCATCGCCGCGCTGCGGATCCTCAAGGGGGAGCAGGTCCCGAAGGAGTGGAAGCTCCCGCAGCCCACCGTCACCCAGGACACCCTCGACCAGTACTACAGGCCGGGCATGCCGCCCCTGCACTACGCGATGTGCGGCTGCGAGAACCTGCCCGGATTCCCGGAGAAGTGGGGAGGCAAGAAGTGACCGCCGCCTACCCGCTCGGGGCCAATCCGTGGATCTGGCACTCGCCGGTGACGTACGGAACACTGGGCGACGTCCTGCCCCGGCTGTCCGCATGGGGTTTCGACTGCGTGGAGATCCCGCTGGAGAACGAACGGGACTGGGCACCCGCGTCCGTCGCCAAGCTCCTCGACGCCTCGGGCCTCGCCCCCGCCGCAGTGATCGCCGTCATGCCGCCCGGCCGCGACCTCGTCCGTGCCGATCCGCGGACCGTCCGGGTCACCCAGGACTATCTGTGCCGCTGTGTCGACGCCGCCGAAGCCCTCGGCGCCCCCACCGTCGCCGGACCCATGTACGCGGCAGTGGGCCGCACCTGGCGGATGGACCGCGCCGAACGCGCCGCCGCGTACGAGGAGTTGCGGGGGAACCTGGCCCCGGTCGTCGCACACGCCCGCGCGGCGGGGGTGCGCCTGGCCGTGGAACCCCTCAACCGGTACGAGACGAGCCTGCTCAACACCGTCGACCAGACCCTCGAAGCGCTGGCCGGCCTCCCCGGGGCCACCATCGGCCTCGCGCTCGACGTGTACCACCAGAACATCGAGGAACGCTCGCTGCCCGACGCCGTGCAGCGAGCGGCCGGCCGCATCGTCCACGTCCAGGTGTGCGCCAACGACCGGGGCACGCCCGGCGCCGACAGTCTCGACTGGCCCGGCTTCCTCACCGCGCTCACCGCAAGCGGCTACTGGGGACCGCTCTGCATCGAGTCGTTCACCGCGCACAACGACGCCATCGCGGTCGCCGCCTCGGTGTGGCGGCCGCTCGCCGGCACCCAGGACAGCATCGCGACCGACGGCCTGGCCTTTCTGCGCCGAGCCCTGAGGACTGTCACCTGACCCCACCCGTCCGCAACCCGCAGAGAGGACCCGCTCGTGAGCCGTCACCGATTGCGCTGTCATGTCCGTGACATGCAGCGTACGTTCATCGCGCTGGTGGGCGCACTGCTCCTCGCGCTGACCGCACTGCCCGCCTCCGCAGCCACCACCGGGAAGGCCCCCGCCTTCCGCGCCCTGCTCTTCACCCGCGCCGTCGGCTATGTGCACGCCTCCATCCCGGCCGGCGTGCAGATGTTCAAGGAGGAGGCCGCCGCGGGCGGCTTCGAACTCGTCGAGACCGCCGACCCCGCGGTCTTCGACACCACGAAACTCAAGGACTTCGACGTCGTCGTCATGCTGCAGAACTCCGGCATGGTCTGGGACACCGACGCCCAGCGTGAGGCGATGCAGGCCTACGTACGCGGAGGCGGCGGCGTCGTCGCCATCCACAACACCCTCGACATGGGCATCGAGGACACCTTCCCCTGGTGGGACGAGGCCATCAACGGCGGCGTCCACATGCCCGCCCACTCACCCGGTGTCCTCCAGGGCACCGCCAAGGTCGCCGACCGCGTCCACCCCTCCACCGCGGGACTCCCCGAACGCTGGGAGCGCCCCGAGGAGTGGTACAACTTCGACCGGAACCCCCGCGGCGACGTCCACGTCCTCGTCACCGCCGACGAGACCACGTACGACCCCGGCGGCTCCGCCATGGGCGCCGACCACCCGATCTCCTGGTGCCGCAACACCGAGGGCGGCCGGGTCTGGGCGACCGCCATGGGTCACGACACCGCCTCGTACGGCGAGGCCGCCTTCCGCACCCATGTCATGGGCGGTGTCAGGTGGGCCGCGGGCAACAAGCCCGGCGACTGCGGCGGCACCGTCTGGAGCGGCTACGAGAAGGTCGCTCTGGACGACAACACCGCCGACCCGATGGAACTCGACGTCGCCAAGGACGGACGGGTCTTCTACGTCCAGCGCAGCGGCGAGGTCAACATCTACGACCCGGCGACCCACGCCACCACCACCGCCGGGAAACTCGACGTCTACACCGGCGGCGAGGACGGCCTGGTCGGCATGGAACTCGACCCGGACTTCATGAAGAACCACTGGATCTACCTCTACTATGCCCCCGCGGCCGCCACCGAGGACGTCAACCGGCTCTCCCGCTTCACGGTCAAGGGCAACACCCTCGACCGCGCGAGCGAGAAGAAGCTCCTCGACGTTCCCGCCTACCGCGACCGCACCTTCCCCGAGCCCGGACACACCGGAGGCGCCGTCGAGTTCGGTCCCGACCGCACCCTCTACCTCGGCGTCGGCGACGACACCCCGCCCAACCTCGACCCGAACTGGCAGGGATACGCCCCGCTCGACTGGCGCGAGGGCAAGCAGATGCTGGACGCCGCCCGCACCGCGGGCAACACCGACGACCTGCGCGGCAAGATTCTGCGCATCAAGCCCAAGGACTCCGGCGGCTACACCATCCCCAAGGGCAACCTCTTCGCCCCGGGAACCGCCAGGACCCGCCCCGAGATCTACGCCATGGGCTTCCGCAACCCCTTCCGCTTCACCGTCGACCCGAAGACCGGCTACGTCCACGCCTCCGACTACGGCCCCGACCGCGGACTGCCCACCACCGACCGGGGGCCCGAAGGGCTCGTCGAGTACAACGTCATCAAGAAGGCCGGAAACTTCGGCTGGCCGTTCTGCCACGGCAACAACCAGGCATACGCCCCGTACAACCCGGACACCAAGGAGGTCGGCCCCAAATTCGACTGCGCCAACCCGGTCAACCCCTCGCCCAACAACACCGGTCTGACCCGGCTCCCGCCGATCCAGCAGCCGGAGATCTGGTACGGCTACGGCGCGTCCGAGGAATTCCCCGAGGTCGGCAGCGGCGGCTCGGCCCCGATGAGCGGACCCGTCTACCACTACGACAGGAAGAACCCGTCCACCACGAAGTTCCCCGCCTACTTCGAGGGCGCGAGCTTCTTCTACGAGTGGTCGCGCGACTTCGTCAAGGAAGTCCGCTTCGACAAGGACCAGAAGGTCCTGAAGATCAACGACTTCCTCTCCACCCAGAAATTCAACAAGCCCATGGACATGACGTTCGGGCCCGACGGCTCGCTCTACGTCCTCGAATGGGGCAGCTCCTTCGGCGGCGGAAACAACGACTCCGGGCTCTACCGCATCGACTACGCACAGGGCCAGCGCGCACCGGTCGCCAAGGCCGCCGCCTCCGCCACCGACGGCCCCGTCCCCCTGAAGGTCGACTTCTCCAGCCGGGGCAGCAACGACCCGGACGGCGACACCCTCAGCTACGCCTGGGACTTCGACGGCGACGGCACCTACGACTCCACCGAGGCCGACCCCAGCCACACCTACACGGCCAAGGGCGATTTCTCCGCCCAGCTGAAGGTCACCGACTCCACCGGCAGGTCCGGGTACGCCAACATCCCCGTCACGGCGGGCAACACGGCACCGAAGGTGACCATCGAATTCCCGGTCAGCGGCAAACTCATCGAGTTCGGCGACAAGATCCCGTACAAGGTCACGGTCACCGATCCCGAGGACGGCCCGGTCGACTGCTCCAAGGTCACCGTCAACCCGGCCCTGGGCCACGACGACCACGAGCACCCCACCACCGACATCCCCGGCTGCGAGGGAACCGTGGACACCGGTGATCTGGGCGGCCACCCCGAAGGCGCGGACCTCACCTACGTACTCAACGCCAAGTACACCGACAAGGGCGGCGACGGCGTCTCCGCCCTGACCGGCTACGGCCGCGCCGTGCTCCAGCCCGAGCACAAGCAGGCGGAGTACTACGACGCGCAGTCCGGCACCCGGATCGTCGCCCAGGAAGGAGCCGAGAACGGCAAGCGGATCGGAGACGTCTCCGACGGCGACTGGGTCGCCTTCGACCCGATGAGCGTCGAAGGCATCGGCACGGTCGCCTACCGGCTGTCCTCACCCAACGGGGTCGGCGCGATCGAACTGCGGGCCGACACCCCTGACGGCCCGCTCCTCGCCACCACCCCGGTCCCCGACACGGGTGGCTGGGACAACTACCAGACGACCTCGCCCGTGCCCGTCCAGGAACTGAAGGGAACCCACAAGCTCTACCTCGTCTTCACGTCCCCGCAGGACAACTCCTTCGACGTGGACGCGGTCGACTTCAGGAGCCCCTGACAGCGCATCGGCGCGCTGCAGGCCCGGTGTGTCGGCACCGGGCCCGCAGCGCGCACCCCCCTGGCAGGGTCAGCGAGTGCCGACCGCGGCACGTACGGCCCTTCGGGCCATCGCGCAGTCGTCGTGCAGCCGGCGCAGCAGCAGCCGCTGCTCCTCGCTCGACGACAGCGCACCCGGGCGGTCCTGACCGGCGCCCGACGCCGAATCGCGCATGGCCCGCTGCACGGCCGTCTCGTACGTACGGATCTCGCGGGTCAGCACCAGCATCAGGTTCACCAGGAACGCATCCCGCGCCGCGGGCCCGGCGGCCTGCGCGAGCTGGCTGATCTGACGGCGCGCCGCCGGTGCGTCACCGAGCACCGTCCAGAGCGTCGCGAGGTCGTAGCCGGGCAGGTACCAGCCGGCGTGCTCCCAGTCCACCAGCACCGGGCCCGTGGGCGACAGCAGGATGTTGGAGAGCAGCGCGTCACCGTGACAGAACTGCCCCATGCCCTGCCGGCCGCCCGCGTGGGCCAGACCGTGCAGCAGCTTCTGCAGATCACCCAGATCCCGGTCGGTGAAGAGCCCCAGCTCGTGATACCGGGAGATTCGCGAGGCGTAGTCCAGCGGAGCGTCGAAGAGCCCCGGCGCCGGCCGCCAGGCGTTGACCCGGCTGATCGCGCCCAGCGCGGCCCGTACATCGGCACGGGGCGGAGCCTCCGAGGGATGCCGGGTCAACGCGGCCACCCGGCCGGGCATCCGCTCGATCACCAGTGTGCAGTTCTCCGGATCGGCCGCGATGAGCCGCGGCACGCGCACCGGCGGACGGTGCCGGACGAACGCACGGTATGCAGCTATTTCGTGCCGGAACCGCTCCGACCAGGCGGGGGAGTGGTCCAGTAAACACTTGGCGACCGCGGTCGCGCGGCCGGTGGAGCCGACGAGCAGCACCGAACGGCCGCTGCGGCGCAGCACCTGAACCGGGTTGAACTCGGGGCAGATCCGGTGCACCGAGGCGATCGCCATTCTCAGCTGCGCGCCCTGCGCTCCCGACAGGTCCAGCCGGCCGCTGAGCGGGGGACCGGCCGGACCGCCCGCGGGCCGTCGCGGCCGGACCGCGCCGGGCGCCGGTGCGACGGCATGCGGAGCGAGGTACGGTCCGCCGCCCGCGCCCAGGGGGCGGAGCGGCCGGGGCGGGGCGGTCACGGAGGACGATGCTGTGTACATGGGCGAGACAGATCCCTTCGCGCGCCGACAAGTTGCGTGCACCGCCCCGGCCGGCGGCCGTTCGGCACCCTGGGGAGTACCTAGGGCTGCCGGGCGGGGTGGCGCTTTCCTACCTGACACCGATCGGCAGGTGGCAGACCACGTGGCGCACCCTGGCGAACCCTGGCGAATAGTCGCAGGGCGTCTGACAGGGGGTTACTGTCAACACAGCCGAGAACCTGGGGGCTTGACGTGACCGGAGAACCCAACACCCGCCTGTCCGACCTGTTCGGCCTCGCCGGCTGGTCCAAGGGCGAACTCGCGAGAATGGTGAACAGGCAGGCGGCGGCCATGGGCCACCCGCAACTGGCCACCGACACCTCGCGGGTGAGGCGTTGGATCGACATGGGGGAGTCCCCCCGCGATCCCGTGCCCAAGGTGCTGGCTGCCCTGTTCACCGAGCGACTCGGTCGTGTCGTGACCATCGAGGACCTCGGGTTCGGCCGACGCGGGCGTGTGGGGAAGCGGCGAGAGGCCGGGACGCAGGACAATCCCGACGGACTGCCGTGGGCGCCCGAGCGGACGGCAGCGGTCCTCACCGAATTCACGGGAATGGACCTCATGCTCAACCGACGCGGCTTGGTGAGCGCGGGCGCCGCGCTCGCCGCAGGATCGACCATCACCGGCCCCATGCACGACTGGCTGCACTCCGACCCCGTGCTGGCGGCCGACGCGCCACGTATCGACGACCCCCTCCACGCGGACCAGGCCGGTTTCGACCGGTACGAGGCCGCGCCCATCGGGTCGGACGAGATCGAGGCGCTCGAACGCTCCGTCGAGGTGTTCCGCGCCTGGGACGCCTCGCGCGGCGGCGGACTCCAGCGCAAGGCCGTGGTGGGCCAGCTCAACGAGGTGGGCGGCATGCTCGCCTACCACCACCCCGACCATCTCCAGCGCCGGCTCTGGGGCGTCGCGGCCAATCTCGCGGTGCTCGCCGGATGGATGTCCCACGACATCGGCCTCGAACCGACCGCCCAGAAGTACTTCGTCATCGCGGCCCACGCGGCGCGCGAGGGCGGCGACCGTCCCCGGGCGGGTGAGGCACTCTCCAGGGCGGCCCGTCAGATGGTGCACCTCGGCCGTCCCGACGAGGCCCTGGACCTGATGAAGCTCGCCAAGTCCGGCTCCGGGGACATGGTTCTGCCACGTACCCAGGCGATGCTGCACACCATCGAGGCCTGGGCCCAGGCGTCCATGGGCCGCGGCCAGGCGATGCGGCGCACGCTCGGGAAGGCCGAGGAGCTCTTCACCTCGGACAAGAGCGACGTACCGCCGCCCAGTTGGATGCAGATGTTCGACGAGGCGGATCTGCACGGCATGCAGGCCCTGGCGTTCCGTACGCTCGCCGAACACGATCCGTCGGTGGCGATCGTTGCTCAGCGCCATGCCAAGCGGGCGCTGGAGCTGCGGGCCAACGGACGCCAGCGGTCCAAGATCTTCGACTACATCTCGCTGGCCTCGGCGTGCTTCATCGCCGACGACCCCGAGCAGGCCGACCGCTACGCGCGACTCGCCCTGGTGACCATGGGAGAGACCTCCTCGCACCGCACCTGGGACCGGCTGCGCGAAATGTACCGGCTCACGGGTCAGTTCGCGGGGCACGCGAAGATCGAGGACCTGCGTCAGGAGATCAAGCTCTCCCTGCCGCAGAGCTCCATCATCAAACAGCCCAGGCGGTCTTCTCAGATCTGAGACGAGGGCGCCGCGATGAGGGGGCGCCGAGCACAGGCCGTCCGAGCACCGCACCCGTAGGCGGGCCCGCCCTCCTGCGTCGTCTCGCCGTGTACGGGGTTCCGTGTGCCCGAGTGGTTCTGTACGGGTGCCGCCGCGCCGCTACGCCCCGATGCGGGCGATCAGCACGCAGGCGTCGTCCAGTCGCTCGGTGTCGCCGAACTCCGTGACGACGGTCCGCAGGCACTCCTGTGCCGAACGGGCCTGCGCGAACCGCGGTGCCAGAGCAAGCAGCGCGTCCGGGCCCGCACCCCGGTCGCTGTGACGGTTCAGACCGTCGGTGTGCAGCACCAGTACGTCGCCGGGCAGCAGACGCACTTCGTCCTGCTCGTACGCGACCCCGGAGGCCGCGCCGAGCAGGACCCCGTCGGGCGCGGGCAGCGGTCGCCCCTCCCCGTCGCGGAACAGCAGCGGAGCGGGGTGTCCCGCCTGTGCCCAGGCGAGGGTGCCGGTGGCCGGATCGACACGGCAGCACACCGCGCTGCCGAGAGCGGGTTGGACGGAGGTCTCCAGTAACTGATTGAGGTGCCCCATCAGGACACCGGGCTCGATGCCGGCCAAGGCCATGCCACGGAGCGCGCCCAGCAGCATCGCCATGGAGGAGGTCGCCTGGATGCCGTGGCCGGTCAGGTCACCGACCGTGAGGACGGTCCTGCCGTCCGGCATCTCCAGTGCGTCGTACCAGTCACCGCCGATGTGGGAGCTCGACTCCGACGGAAGGTAGTGGGCCGCGATGTCCAGTGCGCCCGGTGCCTGCGAGGGAAGCCGCAGCGAGCCCCGCCACGGGGGGAGGACGGCTTCCTGGAGCTCGACGGCCAGACGGTGCTCGGACCGGGCCCGGTGTTCCCGGTGGCGCAGCGAGTCGTGGCTGCGGCGCACCGCCTGCTGGCTGCGCCGCAACTCGCTGACGTCACGCAGGACTGCCCACATGGAGGCGGTGCAGCCGTCCGGGTCGAGGACGGGCTCGCCCATCATGTGGAGTGTGCGCATCCGGCCGTCGGTCCGCAGGATGCGGAACTCGCCGTCTATCGGCTTCCCGTCCACCAGGCAGTCCGTCACCAGGGCGGTGAGCAGGGGTTGGTCCTCGGGAAGCAGCATGGACGGGAGCTCGTCCAGCGAGAGCGGTCCGGCCTCGGGCGACCTGCCGAAGATCTGGAACAGTTCCTCGGACCAGCTGACGCCGTCGGTGAGCAGATTCCACTCCGCGCTGCCCACGCGGCCGATCAACGACCCCGGCTGCGGCTCGCCGTAACGCTGCCGCTCGCCCGCCTCCGCCGTGTCCGGTGCCGCCTCCGGCGCCGAGGTGTCCTCGACATGTTCCGTCCGGGGCGCCAGGCCCTCCCTGAGCTGTCCCAGGTGGGTGCCGAGATCGTCGAGATGGTGGACCGCCAGATCGCAGAGCGCCCGCCGCCAGCGCAGCTGCGCGTCTTCCTCGTCGATCAGTACGGTGTCCCGGCGCACGGCATCCACATCGCCACGGAGCCGACGGGTTCGGTTGATCAGCGCATCGACGGCCTGGCGCTCGGACGGCTGTGGGGCGGGGCGGTCCGCGAACAGAGGGGACGGCATCTCGTACTCCGATACAGGCGCGGCACGACCAGGTCTGAAAGGTGGACCGAGGACGACTGTCGCACAGCCGACGGGGGCCCGTAAGGGATTTGGCAACACTCGATGCGTTGTTGCTTCTGGCATGTGCCACAGGCTGCTCCGGGCCCCGATTCGTCGAACAGCCTTGCTGCCTGCGGACGTTGACGCAAGTCATCCGGCGTGTGCGGACGGTTGTGCGCCCGCGCGTTTCGTCCTCGCGTCGTGCGCCCGGCTCGATCGGGGTGTGCGCGAGACGTGGGGATGTGCGGCGGGAATGCTGCCGTGGTCCGATGCGTTGCACCAGCAGAACGAAAACGAAACCCATTCTCACCAGGGGAATGGGATCGTGCAGGAGTGCGGAGGCGCCCATGGCCCGCAGTGAGGCCCGTCCCGTGGTGACGCTCCGGTCGACGGCCGGAACGGGGCAGAGCTATGTCACCCGAAAGAGTCGCCGGAACCACCCTGACCGGTTGGTGCTGCGCAAGTTCGATCCCGTGGTGGGGCGGCATGTGCTCTTCCGTGAGGAGCGCTGACCGGGGAGCCGCCGGAAGGTGAGGTTCCGTGCCGTGGATCACAGTGCGGGGTGCGCGTTTCCGGGAACGGGAAGCAGTGGTTTATCGTTCACCTATAAGCGGATGACGCGCACCGCGCCCGCCCACAGGCCGCCCCGGCCGGATTCCCCCGATCCGGCCGGGGCTTTCCTCCTGCCCAGGGCTCCGGCTCGGTCAGCCCCGGGACGGCCGTCGGCGCAGAATCTCGATCAGCAGTGCGCCCGCCGCCGGCAGTGCAGCCACCACGGCCGCCGCGTCCGGCCACAGGCGTACGGTCAGCGCGGTCGCTGCGGCGCCCACCACGACCGCGATCAGCCTCCCGGCCACCCAGTGGTCCCCCTCCTCCCACGACCGCAGAGCCGCCCGGCCGACGAGGGCCGTGAGCGTGCCGGTGAAGTAGTTGGTGGGCGTCGCGCGGATCCGGCCCTGAATGCCCATGGCCGCGGCGATGAGCACCAGCAGCCCCAGCCGGTCCCCGTCGGAGGCGATCAGATCCAGTGCCCAGAGCATGGCCCCCGCCGTCAGCAGGGCCACCTCGGTCAGCAGCATCACCGGAAGCGACCACCGCAGACGCTCGTTCATCCACGCACCGCAGACGACGCCGATGCCGTAGGCGAGCAGCGAGGTGATCACCCGTAGTGCCACCCCGTGTTCCCCGCCGCCGGCGGCAGCGGCGCCGAGCAGCACCAGATTTCCGGTCATGACTCCGGCGAAGACCTGGCCGACACAGATGAAGACGAACGCGTCGGCCGCCCCGGAAGCGGCGGACAGAAGCAGCAGTGACCATTCGCCCCGTGGATCGGGACCGGCACCGCGGGCGGGAGCAGAGGGGCGCGTGGGAGTGGACACGCCTGCATTCTCGGTTCGGGCCCTGTCGGCAGCGGCCACTGGCGGCCCGTACGGCGTGCCGGGGGCTGCTCGTCCCGTTCCTGGTGCCCGGGGCGGCCGCCTCCGCCACCACGTCCACCACTGCCACCCGGTCTGACGAGCCCAGCGACGGCAGGTGAAAAACCCTGTCCGGTTCTGCCGCGGACGAGGCATGATCACGCCATGACATGGACAGCACCCGACGTGACGCGCACACCCGGTTCACTCGTGGCCGGCGAGCGCGAGATGCTCACCGGCTATCTCGCATGGTTCCGCAGCTCCCTGCTGCACAAATGTGCCGGGCTGACCGGGGAACAGCTCGCCGAACAGACCGTGCCGCCGTCGAATCTCACCCTTCTCGGGCTGATCCGCCACATGGCGAAGGTCGAACGCGTCTGGTTCAGGGAACGGTTCGCCGGCCAGGAGTTCGACCCGATGTACGACCCGGAGAAGGGCAAGGACGCGGACTTCGAGGACCTGGACCCGGCCCGCGCGGCCGAGGACTACGCCCGCCTCGTGGAGGAGAGCAGGCTCGCCGACGAGATCGTGGCAGGTGCCTCCCTGGACGACACCTTCGTCCATGGCGGCGAGGAGTACTCGCTGCGGCTGATCCATCTGCACCTGATCTCGGAGTACGCGCGCCACACCGGCCACGCCGACCTGGTGCGCGAGCGCGTGGACGGTGTGACGGGTGGCTGACGCACCGCCGGGCGGGACCCGGCGCGGCCGGGCGCACGGGTAGGGGCGGGCGGCACGGGCACCGTACGGCGGTGGCACCGCACGGCGCCGACACCTTGACGTGGACGCGTCGTTGGGTATGGTCTGGTCCAAGTGCAGTGCCCTGCCGGACGTCCCGGGGTTCCGGGCGTACGCGGCAGTGGTTCCTGCCATGCCCTTCGCACCTCTTGGCCCCCACACTGGAGAGGCCGGTCCGTCACTGCCGGGCCCCCACAGCCCGCTCGTGTGCGGCGACGCCTCAGGTGAAGGAGAAGCATGCACGCGAAAAGGAAGACGGCCGCAGTCATCGGTGCCTTACTCGCACCCGTACTGGCCCTGAGCCTGCCGGCAGGTTCGGCCAGTGCCCACGGATACATCTCGTCGCCGCCGAGCCGCCAGGCCCAGTGCGCCGCCGGGACCGTGAGCTGCGGAGAGATCAAGTACGAGCCGCAGAGCGTGGAAGGCCCCAAGGGGCTGACCAGTTGCAGCGGCGGCAACAGCCGGTTCGCCGAACTCGACGACGACTCCAAGGGGTGGGCGGTCACCCCGGTCGGCCGCAGCACCTCGTTCCAGTGGACGCTGACCGCCCGGCACGCCACGAGCACCTGGCAGTACTTCGCCGGCGGACGGAAGATCGCCGAGTTCGACGACCACGGCGCGCAGCCCGGCGCCACCGTCACCCACCAGGTCGACTTCGGCGGCCTGACGGGCAGGCAGAAGGTCCTCGCGGTGTGGAACATCGCGGACACCGCCAACGCCTTCTACGTCTGCATCGATGTGAACGTCGGCTGACCGGCGATCCCGGCCGGCGGTGCGCCGGAGCCCACGCCTGCCCGTGCGGGCTCCGGTGCACCGCCACCGGCGTATCGAGAACGGTCTCGATCGCCGCTCGGTGGCGGGACGTTCCCGGGGGAGTCATCCGATCCTTGCCGCGGGGCATCCGGCCGTCAGCGGTCGGATGCGGTACTTCCATCGCTGCGTGATCGTGCTTCCATCTGCTCGATGTTGCAAGAAGAGCAAGGCATCCGATCAAAGTCTTTCGCGGCGACCTCTCTTCGCACCATAGTGCTCTCAGCACTGCACAGAGCGTGCACAGAGGGAGCCGAAAACGAATGCATCGATGGCGCATGCGTAACCGTCCGATCCCCGTGGCCGTGGCCGTGGCCGCCACCGTCCTGTCCCTGCTCGCAGCCGCCGTACCGACGGCCACCGCCGCCGAAAGCCACCGGACGAGCAACCGCGAGACCCAGTACGTCGACTGCTCGGCGGACGCGTCCACCCGGACCGGATCGCCGGCCTTCCCCTGGCAGAGCCTGGACGAGGTCAACCGCCTCTCCCTCAAGACCGGTTCACGGATCCTGCTCAGGCGCGGCACCCGCTGCACCGGCACCCTTGCCCCGAACGGATCGGGCCGGCCGGGCAAGCCCATGGTCATCGGGGCCTATGGCACCGGCACCAAGCCCGTGATCGACGGCGGGGGCAACCCCGAGACGCTGCTGCTGAAGAACACCCAGTGGGCCGAGGCGCGCGACCTGGAGATCACCGACTCGGGTGCCCCGGGCCGGAACAAGCGCGGTGTACGAGTCCAGTTGGACGACTTCGGGACCGGCACCCATTACCGTCTGACCGGCCTGGACATCCATGACATCCGCGGCGACGACACCAAGGGCACCGAGGGCTCGGCAGGCATCCTCTTCTCCGTCACCGGCTCGAAGAAACCGACCAGGTTCGACGACGTGGAGGTCGCCGGGAACACCGTCACGGGTGTGGACCGAGAGGGCATCTACTTCGGATCCACCTGGAACAACCGTCCCGTGCACGGTGATTACGACCCCGACGGCCCCGCGTACCTGCCGTCCACCCGGGTCGTGGTCCGCGGCAACACCCTCCAGGACCTGGGCGGTGACGGCATCGTCATGACCGCCACCGACGGTGCTCTCGTCGAGCACAACCGCCTCGACGGTTTTCAGCGCCGCTCGGCCGGCTACAACGCGGGCATGTGGCCATGGAACGCGGACAACACCGTCTTCCAGTACAACGAGGTCTCCGGCGGCGAGACCACCCGCGACGGCATGGCGTACGACATCGACGAGGGCACCTTCGGCACCGTCTTCCAGTACAACGCCAGCCACGACAACGCGGGTGGCTTCTTCCTCGTCTGCACCGCCACCGGCAAGCTCGGCGACGCGGTCATCCGGTACAACGTCAGCCGCAACGACCACTTCCGCTCCATCGAGACCTGCTCGGGTTCCTTCGACGGCGTACGCGTCCACAACAACACGGTCTACGTGGGCGACGGGATCAGCCAGACCGTCGTCAACGAGAACACGACCGAGAAGCACGACCTGACCCTGACCAACAACATCGTCGTCAAGGAAGGGGAGGGAACGGCCTCCTTCAGCCTGAAGAGCGGCGGAGTCACCCTGTCCCACAACACCCTCGTCAACGTCCGCGGCGCCCCGGCCGACCCGGGTGGGTCCACCGCCGACCCCCGGTTCACCGACCGCACCGGGGAGCTGCCCGACGGCCTGAGGCTGCACACCGGATCACCGGCGCTCGGAGCCGGTACGGCCGTGGCCGACGACGCGGACAAGGACCTGTACGGCAACCCCGTCGCCGACCCGCCGAACACCGGCGCGTACCAGGGCCCCGGCGTGGACGGCACCGCCCCCGACCCCATCGAGGCAGCCCCGGCCGGACTGGCCGACGGAGGCTTCGAGAAGGGCCTCGCCGACTGGTCCACGCGCAACTCCACGGCGTCCACCGATGCCCGCACCGGCGCCGGCGCGCTCCGGCTGGACGCCCCCGAGGGCGACTTCGCCACCGGACTCGAGCCCGCCACCGTGTACGAACTCAGCGGCTGGATCCGCAGCGACGGCACCCCCACGACCCTGGGCGCCAAGGGCTACGGCGGCAGCAAGGACAACCAGGTCTCCGCACCACCTGGACCCGTACCGCACTGCAGTTCACCACCGGTGCGCACAGCGCCACCGCGACCGTCCACTGCTACCGGGAGAAGCCCGGCCAGGCCTCCTGCGACGACCTGGAACTGACCCGGTCGGGCCCCGAGGCCGTGCTCGACTCAGTGGAGGACCGCCGTGCGGGCGGGCACCATCGGGTACAAGCGCATCGAGTACCTGAGCGCGCCCGTCACCGCGTCCAAGGTCCGGCTGCGCGTCCTCGGTGCCCGTGCCAACCCGCACGTGGCGAAACTGGGTCTCCACAAGGCCTCCTGACCCGTCCCGCCCGATGCCCGCGCCCCGGCATCGGGCGGGACGCGTCTACGCCGTGAGGTCCTCCCGGTCGTCGACGCGCCGGGCCTGCGGAACACCGGGACGGGCCGCGGCAGGGGCCGGTGCGGCGGTGACGTGCTCGGTCTGTGTCCGGCGCCCCGGATCGTCGTCGAGCGGCCGGGCGTCGGTCCAGTAGATGCTGAGCATCGTGCGGAGGGTCGTCGGATGCTGGCCGGGGCCGGTGGGCACGGTCAGCCGGTCGAGATGCTGCCACAGCTCGTGGTCCACCTGCTCGGCACCTCCGCCGTTGCGGGCGTGGACCGCCTGGTGGCGCTGCACGGCCACGGCCAGTTCGCGGAGCGTCTCCCGGCTCTGCTGCCCGGCGTTGTGGCTCTGCGCGCGGTTCACGTTCCGCTGCTCCTGGCCCAGCTCGGTGATGGCCCGCTGGACCCGCTGGTGGAAGTTGGCCGTACGGCGGCGCAGCGACTCGAAGTCGGCCCGGGTGGCGAACCATTCACGCTTTCCCGCCTCGCCCCGGGCGAAGCACTGGACGCGGAACTCCTCGCGCTCGGTCTTGCGGCGCCGCAGGACGCTCGCGGTCCGTTCGTGGACATGCGTGAGGATCCGCCGGGCCCGCGGCAGATTGTCCGGGTGGGTGATCGCCGCCCATGTTCTGGCGTCGCGGGTGGGCGGGTGGATGTTCGAGGTGAGCATCTGCTCGAACTCTTTGTCGGCGAGCTGTGCGAGGTCCTGGGCGTCCACTACTGGCCTCCAAGCCGGTGTTGGGCGGTATGCGTCCAGCGTGGCGTATGACACTGACAAGCACGTAGAAATCCGGAAATAGAACGCACCGGTGGTGAAGGGGGCGACCGGTGGGCTCAGATGTGACAGTGCGTCAGCAGGAAGGCCGTCAGAGCGGTGTACACGCGACGGCTGCGACGCGACTGCCGAACGCGGAGCCATGAACACGCAGCTCAGGGCGGGGACACGGCCACCCCTGGCATGTCCGAAACTGTACGCCGCGCAACGGTTGGGAGAGGTACTAGGCTGCCGCCCATGACTCGGAGTCCTGTTGTCGAACTGGTGATCTTCGACTGCGACGGTGTCCTCGTCGACAGCGAGCGGATATGCGTGAAGGTGGACGCGGTGATCACGGCTGACCTGGGATGCCCGTTCACCGAGGCAGAGATCATCGAGCAGTTCGTGGGCTCGTCCGACGAGGTCTACACGGCTGCCGTGGAGCAACGGCTCGGACGGCGGCTGGAGAAGGGCTGGCAGCAGAAGTACGCGCACCTGTACCGGACGGCGTTCGACGCCGAACTGACCCCTGTCGACGGCATCGCGGAGGTTCTGAACGCGCTCGCCGTACCCGTCTGCGTGGCATCGAACGGTGATCACGACGGCATCAGGCGCAACCTGGAGATCACCGCCCTGAGCGAGCACTTCTCGGGGAACATCTTCAGCGCCGAAGACGTCGCGACCGGCAAGCCCGCCCCCGATCTGTTTCTCCATGCCGCCCGCTCCATGGGGGTGGAACCCGGACGGTGCGTGGTGATCGAGGACAGCGCGTACGGAGTCCAGGCAGCCCGCGCCGCCGGAATGCGGGCCTTCGGGTACTGCGGCGGTCTCACACCGGCATCGCGGCTCGAAGGACCGCGCACCACTGTCTTCGACGACATGCGAGAACTGCCCCGACTGCTCGCGGCCGTCGGTGTCTGAGGCCGCCAGGGGATCGACCACCGGCGCGAAGGCGACCGGGGCGACGGCGCCCAGCAGCAACACGTGAGCGGAGGGGTGCCGCTGTGGACCCGGACCTCCTCCGGAGGGCGGTGTCCGGTCGACACGTCACCCGATCGGCGTACTTTCGGCCGGTCGGTCACCGGGCCGGGAGGTCGGTGAAGCCGTGGTGCGTGCCGATCGCGGGCGCTGCGTGAGCGCCCGCGCCGTTGCGTGACGGGTTGCGCGTTGGTCTAGTGAAACCACCTGCCCATGGGGGCCACGAGGCGATCCCGCTGATCCGTGGGCCCCGGGCACCCCACGTCCGCGTCCGGCTCAGCGCGACCCCGGCCGGCCGTCCCACGCGCCCCCACCCGCACTCACTGGACGGTGACCATGACCATGTCCTCCTTCGGTTCCTTCGGCGGCCCGGACCCGTTCTCGGAAATGCTCAACCGGTTCTTCGGGATGTCCCCGGCGTCCTCCCCGCCACAGGTGCAGCGGGTCCCCATCGGACGGCTGCTGACCGAATCGGCCCGCGAGCTGATAGGCCGGGCGACCACACGCGCGACCGACGACGGCAGCCGGGACCTGGACACCGAGCACCTGCTGTGGGCCGCCACCCAGGTGGACCCGGCCCGCACGCTGCTCGTACAGGCCGGGGCGGACCCCGACGAGCTGGGCGAACGGATCGCCGGGATCCTGCCGGGGGAGAGCGCCACCCCGTCCGCGGAGCCGAGCCTGACCCCCGCCGCCAAACGCGTACTGCTCCAGGCCTACGAGCGTTCCCAGGCGGCCGGGGTCTCCTACATCGGGCCGGAGCACATCCTCGGCGCGCTGCTCGACGCCCAGGACTCCGGTGCGGCCAAACTGCTCGGTGCGTACGGCACGGACACCGGCAGGCTGCGGCGCGAGGCCGACAACGCGGCACGGGCCGACGGCACCCCGGCGGCCGGAACGAGCGACACCCCCACCCTCGACCAGTACGGGCGCGATCTGACCGAGGAGGCGAAGGCCGGGAAGCTCGACCCCGTCGTCGGCCGGGCCGAGGAGATCGAGCAGACCGTGGAGGTCCTCTCGCGGCGTTCCAAGAACAACCCGGTACTGATCGGTGAGCCCGGCGTCGGCAAGACCGCGATCGTGGAGGGAATCGCCCAGCGCATCGTGGCCGGCGACGTCCCCCGTACCCTCAAGGACAAACGGGTGATCGCCCTGGACCTCTCCGGCCTGGTGGCGGGCTCCCAGTACCGGGGCCAGTTCGAGGAACGGCTCAAGAACGTCATCGAAGAGGTGAGCGCCGCCGCGGACTCGACGATCCTGTTCATCGACGAGCTGCACACCGTGGTCGGCGCCGGGGCGTCCGGCGAGGGCGCGATGGACGCGGGCAACATGCTCAAACCCGCTCTTGCGCGTGGTGAGTTGCATGTCGTCGGAGCCACGACCATCGACGAGTACCGCAAACACATCGAGAAGGACGCCGCACTCGAACGCCGCTTCCAGCCCGTCATGGTGCCCGAGCCGACGGTCGAGGAGACCATCCAGATCCTGGAGGGCCTGCGCGACTCCTACGAGGCCCACCACCAGGTCCGCTTCGCCGACGACGCCCTGGTGGCGGCCGCCGAGCTGTCCGACCGCTACATCAGCGACCGCTTCCTGCCGGACAAGGCCATCGACCTCATGGACCAGGCGGGCGCCAGGGTACGGCTGCGCTCGCTCGGCAGGTCCACCGAAGTCGTCTCCCGCGAGGACAGACTCGCCGAGCTGGGGCGGGAGAAGGACGAGGCGGTCGCTTCCGAGGACTTCGAGAAGGCCTCCGGGCTGAAGGCACAGATCGCCGAGACCGAGGCCGAACTCGCGGGCATCGAGGAACGCCGCGAGGGCGTCATGGACGTCACCACCGCCGACATCGCCGATGTCGTCTCCCGCCGCACCGGCATCCCGGTCACGCAGCTCACCGCCAGCGAGAAGGAGAAGCTCCTCAAGCTGGAGGACGCCCTGCACTCCCGGGTGGTCGGCCAGGACGAGGCGGTCACCGCGATCGCGCAGGCGGTACGCCGCAACCGGGCCGGAATGGGCGACCCGGATCGGCCCGTCGGCTCCTTCCTCTTTCTCGGGCCCACCGGTGTGGGAAAGACCGAACTCGCCAAGGCCCTGGCCGAGTTGCTGTTCGGCGACGAGCACCGCATGGCCCGCTTCGACATGAGCGAGTTCCAGGAGAAGCACACCGTCTCGCGGCTCGTCGGCGCACCTCCCGGATACGTCGGCCACGAGGAGGCCGGCCAGCTGACGGAGAAGGTACGCCGTCAGCCCTACAGCGTGCTCCTGTTCGACGAGGTGGAGAAGGCCCACCCCGACGTCTTCAACACGCTGCTGCAGGTCCTGGACGACGGACGCCTGACGGACGCCCAGGGGCGGACGGTGGATTTCCGTCACACCGTCGTCATCATGACGTCCAACATCGGTGCCCAGCGCATCCTCGCCCACAAGGGCGATGTCTCCGAGATCCGCGAGGACCTGATGGGCGATCTGCGGGGACACTTCCCGCCGGAGTTCCTCAACCGCGTCGACGAGACGATCATCTTCCACGGCCTGGACAAGGGCGACCTCGGCCGCATCGTCGACCTCATGCTGGACGGCAGCAAACGCCGGGTGCGGGCCCAGGGCATGGAGCTGGAGGTCACCGAGGCGGCGAAGAAACTGCTTGTCGCGCACGGCCACCAGCCGGAGTTCGGAGCCCGCCCGCTGCGCCGCACGATCCAGACCGAACTCGACAACCGCATCGCCTCGCTGCTGCTGAGCGGTGAGGCGGAGCCGGGCGACACCATTGTCGCCGACGTCAAGGACAACGCTCTGGTCTGCTCGATCGGCCGCCCGGAGACCTCGGCAGAGGCCTCCGCCGAGGCCGGGAACGAGGCAGCCGCAGCCGAATAGTCCCGGCCGCTCCCGCCCACAGGGCCTGCCGCGCAGTTCCGCGAACTGCACGGCAGGCCCTGTGCGTCGTGTGAGCTCCACGAGCCACCGCGAGGCACGTCAGGTTGGCCGGTTCCGGGCGGCACGGCGCGGATGCTGTGGGTGAATGAACGGTTACCTTTCGTCAGTTACCCGTGATTGATCCACAGCACCCGAGGGGACATCTGAATGAACCGCATGCGCAACGTACTTGCCGTGCTCGGTATCACCGCCGGGCTCGTCGCGGCTCCCGCCGCGAGTGCCTCGGCGAAGCCGGAGAACCGGTCGCCCGCGGTCCCCGCCCGTCACGAGCCCTGCACCGGCGAGTTCCGCGGCGATGCCCGACTCGGCCCCAAGTGGCTTCCGAACAACCGGCTGGCCCCCGTGGGCCCGCTCCTCAAGGGGTACAAGCGCACCGGCGCGCTGTCCCCGCAGGCCTTCCTCAAGAAGTACTGGGAGGGCCCGGCCGACTCCGGCAGCTGGAAGTACCCGCCCAACGACGGATTCGGCCAGGTCAACGGGCAGATCGACAAGGAGCCGACCAAGCTGCGTCCGGGCCAGCGACTGGACCGCTTCGGCTCCGAGTACGGCGGCTACCTGGCACCCGCCGGTGACGCCTACGCGGAGCGCGCGCTGCCCCCGCAGAACCTCAACACCCGAGAGGCAGCCGTCGCTTGTGACTACCGCGTCTACAAGGTGGCCAAGCCCTTCTGGGTGTGGCAGGGCAGCATCGCACCCTGGTTCGAGCAGCCCGGAGGTGGTCAGCAGATCAAGCTGGACGCGGTCTTCCTCGACCCGGGCGAGGGGCAGCGGCTGAACGTCAAGTGGCTGCTGGACCACGACTACCTCACACCCGCCGGCGCGTAGGTCCGCCGTGGACCGTCGGGAGCTGCGCGCGGCGCTGGGCCGGGCAGGCGTAGCCGACGGCTATTACCGCATCGAGGGCGTTCACGAACCGGTCCCCACCCCCACGGACTTCCTGTTCCTGCGACAGGCGTCCGACGGGGGGTGGGAGACCGGCGCGTACGAACGCGGCACGTACGAGGTCATCGCCCGGCACCCGAGCGAACAGGCCGCCTGCGAACATCTCCTGCGCCTGCTCCTTTGAGGAGCGGCGGATGGGGTGGGCAAGGCGCCCGAGGGTGAACATCGCTACACGTACGGGTGATCGACCCTCCCGTGGGGCGACGCCGTGCCGGAGTCCGGCCGACTCTGCTGCTTGTGATCGAGAACTTGCTGCGTGCCGCCACGGTGGTCGCCCTCACCGCCCTGCCCCTCACCCCGGCGAGCCCGGCGTTCGCCGGGCAACGCCCCCTCTCGCCACAGGCGAGTCCATGCGCCGCCGTCGCGGCACCTGCCGGGCGTGTCTGTGTGCCGTCGCCGAAGCAGTGCTTCACGACACCGTGCCCCCAGTACGACCTCGTCGCCATCCCGTTCCACCCGCTGCCTTCGGATGGAGGAGCCGTGAACTCCCGAGGAGCAGCGGGCACTCCCTGACACCGGCGGTGGCATGAGGAGTACGGCCCGGGGCTGATGCGCCGGGCCCCCACGCATCCATGTGTGACCAGTGGCAGGACCCGTCGTTCGTCCGTGGCCGGGCGTTGATGCTCCTATTGCTCGTCAAGCGTTCTGAGGCATGAGGCGCAAGGTACTTTCGCTGCATGTCACTGACTCCCGACGACGAAGTCCGCAGCCG